>JAUWRZ010000015.1 GCA_030610325.1 Sulfurimonadaceae bacterium
ACTTTATTGGCACTTTTTCGGTCTTTAAAAGGGCCTACATAGATCAGCTTCCACTCTTTATGGGTAGCTATGTACACTTCATGCCCCTGTGCTTTAAGTCTATGCCGGACATCTTCCGACGTCTTCGCAGACCGCACAGACATCACTTTTATATACAGCTCCTGTGCATAAGCTGTCACACCCAGTGTCAATACTATCAATACAAACAGACTTTTTCTCATCATCATGTCCCCGGGTCTGGAAGAAAGGATATCCAGCTTCCACCCTCTTTATCATACACTTTTAACTTCGATACTGCCGTATCAAACCATAATGTACCATGCAGAGGTTCCGCCGGTTCCACAGCTGACACGATAGCACTGTTATATCCCCTCGTCTCAGTCACGATCTCTGAACTTCCATAGAGCTTATAATGGTTTATCTCCCCTACCCCGATCTCCAGCATAAGGTCATCACCTTGTGCTACACTATCAGTGGCTGTCGTCTCCACGACACGATCCTCACCACCGCTTACAAGACGGCCCGCAATATTATCGTTGGGGGAGATAGCCGCTGTGCTATCTGCATAAGGGGCATTCGTCCCATCAGAAGTACCGAGGTCTATCGTCGAGTAGAAGAGTCGTCTTCCCCATGCATCAGTCCCAAGACCGACAGTTACCGGAAGCGTATTGTCTGCCTCCTCTTTAAGAAGCTCGAAATAGGAGTCACTATCAGGGTCTTCACCCAGATGGACCAGACGACTTCGTACCACGTCCATGATGGTCTTACTGTTTTGCTGTTTTAAGATATTTGACTGCAGATGCGTGTAGTAGTTCATCGTAGTAAAGACAGCCGCAACGATGCCTGCCATGATGACAGCGATCATAGCTTCAGCTAAAAGATAAGCACTTCGCATCAAAACGCGACCCCTCTGGTAGCGTCGATAAGCCCTTTTTGTATTAAGACTTGTGTCAATACCACGGTATAAAACTCGATAAAGACTGCAAATGCCATCAATAAGACTGCCAGGACAGTGATAATACGAAAGAACTTTGTACTTAGTATCAACGCATCAGTACGGGCACGGCTACTGATCTCAAGCATTATCGAACCGACCTGGGTAGAGGAACCCACACCGAGCAGGAGGCCCCTTTCGATCTCATCATACAGGGCGTTGTCTACGATGAACTTTCCCTCATGTTTGATCTTGTACAGGCTCTCTTCCATCGCCTTTTTAAAGCGACCCACTGTTGTCGTCTCTATCCCTGTCTGCATCACTTTCTTAAAAGAGATACCACTTAAAAGCATCTCTCCAAGCATACTGAAAAGCACAAATTTCTCAAAACGCAGGATGATGGTCGATGTCAGTGGAAGCAGAAGTGCTATCTGCTTCGCAGTGCTTTGAAGACGGTAAGAGTGACTGAAGATAGCGATGAGTAAGACGGCAAAATAACCGGCGAAGAGCAGCAGACCAAAAAAAAGCATATCGGTGAATATTTGAGCCAAGTCAAGATGGGTCTTGATCAGGGCTATGATCTTCTCATCATACTCCAGAGAACGTGCCACCTGATAAGGTACTAAGATAAACTTCACTACTATCACGACGATCGCTGCGATCGTAAAATAGATCACCGGCAGTGTGATCTTATCGTTTGATTCTCGTTCAAATCCCTCTTTTACCTCTATATAATGGAGGATCTTCTCAAGCGCTGTCTTAAAACTCACCCCTTTTTCAGCCATACTGATGAATTGGATCACATCGGTCGAACCAAGAGAGTGTCGCTTCAGTGCCTGTGAGAACGCTGTGCCCTCTTTCAAGTCATCATAGATCTTACTATAGAGCTGACGCTCTCCCTTTGATCTGGCACTGTTTGCTAAAAGCTGCATACCACTGGAGAGGGTCTTGCCGTTTTGAAGTGTGAACGACAAGGTCTTAAGCATCGTATAAAGATCAATCTTCACTCATATACCCCACGGACAGGAGCTCTGCAACCAGTGACTCATGATCGCACAGACCCTCTTCAAAAAGGTATTGAGCCGACTGAAAATAGCTAAAGGTGATCAACTCATCCCATGCCTGCAGTACCGTACTTTTTTTAAGGGCCATGTAGAAACGGTAACGTGTCTTCATATCAGGCGGGATAAACACCATGTCAGTCAACAAGACTCGTCCCTTATAGCCTGTAAAGTCACATCGGATACACCCTTTTTTCTCAAAACCATGCTCTTTCGAACTAAAGTAGTGCATCCCCTTCTCATCGAAGCTCTTCGTCTTACACTCACACAACTTTGGTACAAGCCGCTGTGCGATCACTCCACTTAGTGAATAGGCCAGAATAAAGAGGTCGCCCCCCTCATCTCGGATCCGCTCCATCGCCATATAGGCATTGGTGGTATGCAGTGTCGAAAAGACCATATGCCCACTATGAGCCGCTTTGAGGGCAATATGGATACTCGCCTTATCACGCATCTCACCGATGACGATGACATCGGGGTCTTGACGCATGACAGACTTCATCGCTGTCTCAAAGGTCAGACCGATCTGCTCATTGACCTGATACTGTGTGACAAAGTCTATCTTATACTCGATCGGGTCTTCGATCGTATAGATCACCTCATGCAGACGGTCGCGCTGAGTGATGATCGCATTGAGTGTCGTCGTCTTTCCACTTCCTGTCGGTCCGACAGTGAGGAAAAAGCCATTTTTCTGATTGATAAAATGGAACAGATGCTCTGCCATCGGGTGACTTTGGGGAAAGAGTTGTGAGAGCGGTCTGAGATTGTTGGATCTGTCAAGAAGACGGATGACGATGTTCTCACCAAAGATCGATGGAGCAAGCTCGACACGAAAATCGACTGCATCACCCTGAAACTTCTCTGAGAAACCACCGCTTTGTGGTGTCTGTACGTTTATCAGGTCAATATTGGACTTCTCTTTGATGATCAGCGAGAAACGCTGTGCCAGCTCACTGTTGAGCAGGTACTTCGCCTGGATCTTCCCATCAAGACGGTACCTTAACCATGAGAACTCGGCGTAAGCATTGATATGGATATCACTGACACGATGTTTGACACCATGCTGCAGTATCATCTCAAACAGAGCCAGGACCTGAGTATCGTCCGTATCGAGAGCATTGAACTGCTTGATCTTCTTCTCGATAAGATCAGGATCGACAGCCAGCAGTGCATCGAACTTCTCTTTGAACTCCCGTACGGGGATCGTCCGTAAGACAATACGCTTACCCAGTTGTACTTCGAGCTGCTCCAGACGTTTTGGCCCGATCTGCTCTTTACACTCGATATGAAAGCTTTTTGCGTCCTCATCGACGATAAGGATCTCATGCTTTTTAAGGAGATCGAGGCTGTAAGGAGTCTGCTGCTCCTTTTTTTGGACGAAGTTATGCTCTATAGCGATCTGCAGAATCTTCTTTTTAACACCGATGCGCTGGTAGTAGTACTGCTCTTTTTTGCAGATCTCTATCTGCCTGCTTGTTAAGATCTTTGTGAGGTTCATGCTTGGTTTTTGAAGTATTGTACCATGATATTCAACGTGAGAGGTAAAAGTTCAGTGTAGCAGTCGTCGCATCATATATCAATTCATACTGATTAGTCGAAAAGTCGCCTTCCAGCTCCTGCAGGGCCTCATCATCTCTGGAGCCGATCTCAGTAGTGGTACTGAAATAAAACGCACTGCCATCCTCAGTAGCGGTATACGCACTAAAGCCTTCAAGCGCAGAGGGTATAAACCCCCCATGGGTACCATCAAGCGGATAAGGGGTAGAAGTGTTGCATTCAAGTATGTCCAACCGTGTATTATTGGCCAAAGCGCTATCACTCTGAAGAGGCATCGTATTGCTAAGCTCTTTACACTGAAAGATGGTCGCGGTGATGATGTTGAAGTGAGATCGAAGTCGCGTTTTGATGTTCTCTTTTGAGAGGGTGTCAAGGTTTAGGTAGTTACTTACGAAAAAAGCCATAACCCCGCTCAGGGCTATGGCAAGAAATAGTTCAAGCAGTGAGAACGCTTGACGCATCAATAGTATTTAGCGACAAATGTCACTGTCGGTACGCCTCCGTTGTTGTAACACCAGAAGTCGACAGGATCATAAGATCTCGTTGTATCGTATAGCGCAAAAGCGGCTGGGTCATCTGCTCCCAAGTCGGCCAGTACTACAGAGAAGTCTTCCTGTCCATTGAATGAAAGGTTGTTCACCGCATTACAATAGTCCAGTGAATCATTAGCTGCTATACCTGTAGCATCGATCGGGTACGTCAGGAACAGATCTTCCAAAGCAGTCGCTGTGATATCGATATCAGTAGCTTTCGAGACTGACCAGCCTGTAGCTGACATAGATGGGATAGAACCTGGTACTTCCGTGATAATACGTTGCAGTACCAATTCGTTCAAGGTACCATCTGTACTCTCAGTCGCATCCTGACCAAACTTGACGTTATAGAGTTCCAATGCATTTCTAAGCTGTGTAGCCTGATCGACGACAGTCGCGACCTTGGCTTGTTTAGCTGCCAATGATGTATCCATGTAGTTTTTATAATAACTATAACCGACCTGCGAGATGATCCCAAATAGGATGATCGCGATCAACATCTCCATCAAAGAGAGACCTTTTCTCATTCCTTTGCTTCCTTGAGCCATGTTACTTCCTTGTATCATGTCGTATCCTTTTTATTAAATTCTACTAGCTATATCGGCAAGTTCTACTTTAACTTTAACAAATATGGTTTTATTTTGATTAAAAAACCATAATCATCACGGGTACACTCCTGTCCGATACAGAGACTCTGGAGATCGACCTCATCATTTTTTATGACATTAAGGAGTCTTTTCAGCAGTATATAGGAGTAGCCGTTATGGATCACTCCACGAATGAGCAGGCTCTTACCATCTACTACCGCTATGGCGTCAAGATTAAGTTCACGAATGATCTCGTTGTAATCGTAGGTCTTTAGGTCAAGCCCCTCGGCATCCGCATAGGTGACGATAGGTCTACCCGCTGTACGCTTGAGCTCATAAAGAGACTCTACATCCTTTTTGACCAGTCTGTCTTGATAGATGATGTCCAAGTAGAAAAAGTAGCTCGATACACTGACGGTCAGTAGGATGAGGATGAAAAGAACAACGAGATTATATTTTTTCATAGCAGTATTGTACTATACCGCTTGCACTATTTCTATGTTTTATTTTGGCATTTTCAGGTAACATCGCTACAAATGTCTCTATCTGTGCTGTCTTCACCTCGACACAGAAGTCCTGCTTATCATACTTCACCTGCTGCAGCGTTGCCTGCGTCGCTTTTGTCAACCGTTCGATATCTTCAAGCATCTTGACCATATCGACCTTTCTGGTCAGCTTCTCAGAGCGCGAGAACTCCTTTTTGACGATGCGCTTATACTGCTGGCTCAAGGAGTCCTGATTACCTTTATTGATAGGGATGTCTTTCATATAGTGGTATCCGCTGTAAAAGAGCACCGTTGTCAAAAGGATGGTAAAACCCAGTGATACCCAGCCGGCCTGTGCCTCACGTCCATTTTTATCAAGATTGAACGAGACAAGCTTCACCCCATCGACATTATCGGCAAAACGTGTCTCATAACCACGCTCCTGGGCAAACTCCTCCGGTCTATCCAGGATATAATCCTCGATCCTCTGAGACTCACAGATGATGCCGACATGTTTATAATCGAGCTCAAATATGACGACCGTACGATCATCACATCGAGAGACAGTCTTCAGGATGTTCTCACGCAGCATCTTGTCTTTAGGGAGAAAAGCGATGTAGTTGATGCAAGTAGGTGTCTTTCTGACCGATATCCGCATCGCAGGAGAGTCCAGGTCGTGCTTCGCCAGCTCATAGATACTGTTACGGATCTTCTGTATGTTCTGTGTTGATTCTATGCAGCCTGCTGTAAAGATCGCCATATCATCTCATCACATATTTAATGATTCTGGGTGTCACTATGATCACCATCTCACTTTTACTGACACCATCGTACTCACTTCCACCTAACAGCCGGGCTCCTGTCTGATCTAGACCGGGGATCCCCTTGTACCCTCTGTCACTTTTATTACGGAACAGGCCCGATATCACGATCGGCACACCAGGCTGTACCCGCATACTGTTTTGGATGTTCTTTGTCAGGGTCTTTGGTTGAGAGTACTTGATACCATCGACCTCAAAATCAGTATAACCGACTATATCATTGATCTCAAGAGAGATATCCGTCAAGACTGTCCCATCCATGACATTAGAGTTCAATGTCACTTTCAGACCACTCAGTGCCGTGTCTGAGACAGTAGAGGTCTGTACCCCGACATTACTGACAGCAGTCGTCCTCAACTCTTTGATATAAGGCTCCTCAAGCCCATCGACCAGTACGACATCTGTTCCAGCCAGACCTAAAAGCCTCGGCCGCTGGATGCTCTCTACCTTTCCAAAATACGACAACATATCTGCTACGACGTTCCCCTTGAAATCACTACCGTTGATAATAGCTCCAAAAGACGCTGCCGGTGTCGTCGTCCCTCCAAGCCCCAAGGCAGATGTCGTCTTCGATACAAAGCCAATATCACCACCCAAGGTTATGAGGTCCCAGTTGATACCAAGACTGTAACTATCTTTGAGATCCACATTGTAGATAGCGATATCATACTCGATGACATATAGATTGTTTCGGACGATCTCAAGATAGTGCATGATATCGAGGTACTCTTTCTCACGTGCAGAGAACGTCACCGTTGAAGTGATCCGGTCATGGATGACATTGACCGCACCTAATGTCTGGAGCTCCTCTTCGAGGATGTCAGCCAGACCTTTAAGTGCAGGGATCTTCACCGTCACGGTCTTTACATAACCCAGATAGTAGGTACCATCATCATAGCGGATACTCAGTTTATCCCCCACCGCCTTTTTCAGCAGACGACCAAAACCGATCTCGGATGCTGAGACATAGACCTTTGACTGGCGGATCTGATACTCATCATTGTTCTCATAACCACGACCATTAGCACCGTAAGAACCATTACTTTGTCCGCTATTACGAGTGTTACTCCCATTTTTGTTCGTACCACTATTCGTATTTGATCTTGATTGGGAATATTGGCTGAGTGCATCGGATTGCAGCTGAAAGATGATGTCCTGATCTGTTGCTTCGGTCAATAGAGCTATCACATCATGCAGTTCCGCTCCCAGGATCTTCACACGCTTGATGTTCTCCTTATCAGGTATCACCAGTCTTGAGATATGGAAGTTCTCTGCATTGACTTCGATGATCTCCATCGCAGGTTTCTGCAGTGCCGGATTACGTGAGGTGTTGAGTTCTGTACGAAGCTCCTCTTTTAGCATATCCTGCTTATACTGACTGGAGCAGCCTTGCATCAGCAGCAAAGCTAACAGTAGCCCGGAGAGTAGGATCATTTTTGCCACTGCTGACTTCTCTCTGTCTCAGAGCTAAAATAGACAGTCTGTACCCGGCTGTGCCTGTCTGTCAACAAGATATAGTTACTGGTGATCTTTTTGACCTTAAATATCTGTTCATCAGAATAGAGTGAGTCCTGCTGACGTATTACGATCTTTTTCCTATTGTAAGCGACCAGTGCGAACTTCCCTTTCTTACTCTCGACAAAACCAAAATAGGTCATCTTGATGTTCTGTCTTTTAGGGATAGGATCGGCTTTTGGTCTAGGTTCGACGATGATCTGTTGAACAGTCGGTACTGGCTCAGCAGGTTTAGTCTCACTGAAAAAAGGGTTATAGGCAGCATAGAGAAATATAGGGGTAATGGCAAATGTCATCATACTTTTTTGCATATACAACTCTTTTCTCGTTATGACCTATACGACTATTCATCTATTAAAAAAGCAAAAAATGTACCAATGAGGATCTGTAGAGGCAGAGTCCTCACTTCGACACAAAAGCCTACAGTGAGATCTTCATCATAGACACCAGGGTCCACATAGGACGACAGGCTTTTATGGAATTATAATTGCTTTGTCTAAAATATGTCATTAAAAAGTGCTACTTTGGCAAGTAGCTATCAACAGCAAGCTGATAACATCCATAAAAGGGTCAAGATGTCCGTGGAGAAGGAGCTACTGACACCACTGCCATGTCTGATAAGATAAGAGAAATAGATACGACAGGTCCTAGACCTCGACGATCCTCACACCATCCTCAAGCAGATAACAGAGATACGCTTTTACACTCTCTGACGTGATAGACGCTATGGCATCTTTATATGAACCCACCTGCTTCAGATGTGCCTCATCGTGACTCAAGGCACTTTTATAATCGATGACCGTCCAACTATCCTCCTGCTCGACCAGCAGGTCTATATAACGCAGTTCACCTTTGTAGCTTATCGGTCGCTCTTTATGTAGCCTGCCTCGGCACAGAAGCCCAAACTGCTCATCAAGCAACAAGGAGAGGATACGTCTCTCCAGACTCCTAAAGTCACTCTCTTCGAGCTGCGAGCCGTAACGGTTCCATGTACTTCGTAACGCCTCTTTCAGGGCCGGTTCTGTGAAGTCAGCCATCATCTCAAGCGTATAGTGCAGCGCCAGACCAAAGATGATGGCACGGTAGTCATGATGCTCATCAGAGGAGTCCTCAGAGAGAAGAAGCTCCTCTTGTGTACCAAAACTCAGCGCCTTGTAGCCGATCTCTTTACGTATAGGCACTCTACCACTCTCTTTATGAGCTATGGTGATCTCCCCCCTGCTCAGTGGGGTCAATCCAAGCATCCCAAACTTCGAACCTTTACTCTTCTCGATGATAAACAGACTTGACCGGGCACGGGTAAAGGCCACATAGAGAGCATTAAGCTCATCCTCTTCTGAGAGAAGCTTCTCTTTTTCCAAGGCCTCTTTGTAGCGCAGGTCCAGAGCACTTCTGTTCTTCATACGCAGGTAGATAGCTTTGAGCGCTATGCCATCATACTCATAGATGATCGGACTTCGATCTGCTGAAGGCCTGCCCAGCCTGTCCAGGACGATGACATGTTCAAACTCAAGGCCTTTGGATTTATGGACGGTAAGGACACGCACACCATCAAGGTCGGCTTTTGCAGCCGTAGCATCGAGTCGTTCATACTCGAAAAGAAACTGCTCTATATCCTGATAACCCGAAAGTAGCTCCAAAAAACGAAGCAGATTAAGGTCACCATCATAAAGCCTATAGCGCTCTATCACCTTTTTTATCTCCAGAGGAAGGTCGGTCGTATTGATGTCACACCGTTGCAGTCGCCCAGGCTCTACACTGATCAGAGCAAAGAAGTTACGGGCATAGATCGCTTTATTGAAATAGCTGTATTTGAGATACTCGATAAGAGCACGGACACTCTTTTGATTGATAAGTCTCGATGTCGTCTCTGTCACCACTTCGATCGCTGCTGCTCGCAGTAGCTCCTCCACGGCGGCACCGTCTGAGTTTGTCGCCGTCAAGATAGCGATGTCGTTCACCCCGACCCCAAGTCTCAAAAGCTCTTCTACTTTTGTTCGCATCATCTCGAGGACTTCATCATCATGGATGACCTCGACATAGCCTCCTTCACTACTCTCCTTGACCTGCTGAGCTTCATATCCCTCTATCTTGTCATCAAAGACATCATTGGCAAACTCGACCACATGCCTTTGACTGCGATAGTTGACAGTAAGCTGGTCGACTTTAAGGCCATACGCATCTGTCACCGTATGAAAAAGAGCTTTTGTCCCTCCACGAAAACGGTAGATGGACTGCTTAACATCACCAACGAGAAAGAGTGAGCTATGCTCCTTTGTCCCTGTCCCGGAGACGATCTCCTCGATCAACGGCCGTAAGATCTCAAACTGCACGACGGAGGTGTCCTGAAACTCATCAAGTAGAAGATGTGAGATACGACTGTCCAGCCTGAAGTAGAGAAAATCACTGTCTATGCGCTCTTTCAACAGGTAGTAGACCAGTGCGGTGATATCATCGAAACTTAGCTCACTATCCTCTTTGGCCACTCTTATCTTCGCAGCTTCATAGACTTTCAGCAAAGAGAAGAGTCCATGCAGGAAGTAGCTCTCTTTAGCCTTCATATACTTTTCTACTGCTTTTTTTATCTGTAGTAGTAAGATATCCATCTCGGGTACAAAGACCTTCTTGTAGTCCCAGTACTCCAGCGTATCCTTACCAAGCCAGCTCTTCTCGATAAGCGCATCGATAGAATCAACATCCATGGCGGCTTTGGCACGTTTTGAAGCAGCAGTGAGATCGATCTTCGCCTTCAGCTCTGCCAGGGCATCCATCGCCTCAAATTCATACTCTTTATAAGTCTCAGCCGTGAAGGTAAGGTGTTTAAGCTCTTTACTCTTGGCGTAGAGTTCATCCAGTAGCGTAAAGATATCGGAGAGCCGTTTGGATGCCTGCAGGGAGAGATCGATAAGTGCTTCCTCTTTACCCTCTACCGTCACAAGTGCCAAAAAACGTGCCATCACTTTTAGTTCATGCTGAGACTCAAATGTCGAGAAGTCCGGCATCAGTCCGGTATGGAGTGAGAACTTTCGCAAGATCTTGGCAAAGAACTTGTCGATGGTCATCACCTTGGCATCCGAATCTAAAAAACGTCCAAGTACATCAGCACGCCGTGCCAACAGTTCTGACTCATCCAGACCCGTGACTTCAGCGATGATAGGCAGTTCTCCTCTATCAGGAAGACTTTTCAAGGTCTCGATGATACGATCTTGCATCTCATTGGCCGCTTTGTTCGTAAAGGTCAGGGCCAGGACCCGGTCTGCATCCTCTCCCATAAAAAGAAGACTTAGATAACGCACGACCTGACTAAAGGTCTTTCCACTTCCGGCGCTGGCCTCATAGGCATGAAAGGGGACAAACATCACAGCGCCCTGTCACACAGATGAGCAAACTCACAATAGCGGCATGCTGAGAGATCCTCCGTCTGTGAGAAATCGATGACATCAGACTCTCTGAGTAGTTGAAGATGATCATAGAGAAGCTCCAGTTTACTCTCCAGTAGAGCTTCAGGCATGACTTTTCCACTCTTGAGGTCATAATAGGCACAACTAAGGACCGCCCCTTTTTGCTGAGCCAGAAGATAGTAGAACTCCAATTGAAAATCTGTTGCTTTCTCTACTGTACGTGTGGTGTATAAGGGGTATTTGCCGCTTTTATAGTCCAGTACTTCCAGACCATCGTCTCTGTGGTCTATCCTGTCGATAATACCGTTTAACGTGATGCCTCGCACCACAGTCGTAAGACTCTCCTCACAACTAAATACTGCTGCACTCTTAAAGCGCTCTATCTCCGCATCAAAAAAAGGCTCCAGTCTGCGAAGCCACAGTCTATGTTGATAACTGTCCAGCAGTGTATGACCATTATGCTCCTTAAGTGCCAGGGCGACTCTCTTCTTAAGCTCGACCTTATCATCAAAGCGTGACTTTTGTGTATAGACATCACGAAGTGCATCATGCAAGGCTGTCCCTATCTCATGCTCCTTGGGCAGGTCCTGTACTATCTCATGCGCTTTTAGACCTTCTACATAGTGGTGGTAGAACTTCCGTTTACAGGTCAAAAAAGTCTTAAGGCCGGTAGCAGAGAGGGGACGCTTGGTAAAATCATACGCACTGAGTATCTCACTGCTTTTATAGTGACTCCTACTCTGCTTCTTAAACAGTATCTCCGCCCACTGTGCATCATCATGACTTTTTGAGCTGCTGATCCCGAGTTGAGTCAAAAATCGCGAAGGTACAGCATCTGAAGAGCCTACATAGGAGATGGAGACTTTTCTCGCTCGTAAGAAGAGATTATGATAATAGAGCTTCTGAAGTGACTCACGATCTTTTGAACCAGGCAGTCCGGCTTTCAGACGGGTCGATGAGTTTAAGAAGAGGTCTTTCTCACTCTTACGCGGTACTCTGCTCTCATTAAAGTCAACGACGATCACACCATCATACTCGACCGAGCGTGTCTCAAGCACACCCATCACCGTTATCTTACCACCACGGACATCATCCATACGCTTACTTCGGATACGATTGAGAAAAAGGTAAAGTGCCGATCGCAGCGAAGAGCCAGCCAACACACTTAACAGTCGGTTAAAAGAGAAAAGCTCTTCAAGCACGATCTCCCTCACAGCAGCTTCAGGCTCCTCTTCGAGAAATGGATGGATGATGGAACTAAGATCACACGACTGCACATCTGCTTTATAGTGCGGTGACAGAGCATCTAGAAGCGCAGTACCCATCCGTCCTATTCTCGCTCTGTTTTGAACACCCGGGTTATCCAGATAAGCCATCGCCGCCTGCAGTCTCCTGACAAGATGACTTTCGTTCAGACTGATACCCATTGCAAGATTAAAGTTGTTCTCACTATCAAAACGGCGGATATGTCGGGCGAACTCCTCATCCGGTAAGACGACCACGATCTTATCGGGTCCCATACCACTCTCTATAAACTCATAGACCTGCTGCTTGATAAATGCCACCTGGAGTAGACGTTCACCAAGAGTCTCACAAATGATCTCTGTGTCAGACTCGATACTCCATGACTCTCCTACCTGATGACTCTTCATATCTATGTACTGTACACTCTCCATACGTATATCTATGCCAAGTCGTTCAAGTTTCTTCTGCATCTTATGGTTGAAACGGTTTGCATTAAAAAGCAGTGAGAACTCGATCTCCTCTGCAGACTCTGTGATGATCTGCATCTCGAAGTCAGTCAGGTAACCCTCTACGACAAGTTCAACAGCACCCAGACTTCTGATATAGGCTCTATTGAGACGATAGAGTCCGGGTAAGAAGATCGGGTCAAGTACCTTCTCACGGATACATATCTTCTCGTACCGTTCATGAAGTTCGGTCAGTATACTGATGTGCTCTTCATAATCACCATAAGTGTCTGCTGATTCAAGTGCCGAGATATCTATGAGTTCACCGGAGAGCTCTTCAAAAAAACGAAATAGATACGTAGCGTTTTTGGTAAAGGTGAAAAAGTCACGTTCGATATGCAGGCTTTGAAAAGCGGTAAAATCAGCAGCTTCCAAAAGAAGTAGTGTACGAGTGTCATCATCTACACGTTCATAGCTATCTACGACTACTGCACGTTGTAAGAACTCGCCCATCGTGATGTAGCGTGGTAAAAAGGTGTCTTGTTGACTTTCGTGGAGTATCTGCGCGCGGATCGCGCGAGATGTAGGGAGTATTGTCGTAAGATCAGCCATAAAGCCTGATCTTAATACTCAAATGTATTTGGGTTGCGTGTATCTGCTTTTAGGTTGTAGTAGCGTTCATCTTCCCCTATGACGACATGTGCCATCAGGTTCCATCGGCCTGGATTCGCGATCTTGACCTCTTTGAAGGTGTAGACACCATTCTCGATCAGTGGATCATCAAGTATGATATCGAGATCATTATGTCCAGGATGTGTTATGATCACTTTGATCTTTGCATCATCGACCGCATTCTTCGCTTTATCAGTCACCTTATAGACAAGGACAGCTCTCTCCTGATCTAGATTTTCACTGATATAGTCAATATCATAACGTTTATTGAACTTTATCTTCGCGACTATAAAACTATTTACATTGTTATCATAGTCATGATACTCTTGCATATTATGATCACTCATCTGCACCGGGTTCTCCAGTGCGACCATGATGGTAGCTACTGAAGCAGCCACGATCATCAGTATAGAGATGGTGATGGCATAAGGCCAGTACAACGCTTTACTCGTCTTGCTCATTCTCTCTCTTCTTTCCAAAATATTTCTGCTTTAAATACCTCAGTATCGCGAAAAGGATTGTCCCATAAAAAACTAAACGTAAGAGGTCTATGAAGTCCTTACTTCCACTACCTGCTGCTTTTTTAAGTTCTATACCTTTAGATTCCGCTAACTGTTCAGCAAGGTCACTGTAACCAATGAACAACCCGGCTGAGTATTTCGAGACTATGTTCTCTGTTTTTACTTTTTGTGAGATCACAGGCAAGATGGTGCCACCGTAATTGCTCATAAGCTCTTTTATCTCATCAAAACTTCTGCCGAACATGAACGAACTGATGACTGCACCTATGAAAGTGCCGTTGGGACTCAGGATCTGCTTTTTATCAAAATCGTTATATAAAGATGCCGGGTGCGCCAGGATGTCGATCTGTTTATCCAGTTCGGAGAAGCTAAGTATGACAAATGGCTCTTTTAACTCTTTAGACATCTCAAGTTCATACTCCGCAATAGTCTGATTGTTTTCGAGTTCACGTATCATCACAAGATAGAGGCCGATACCTGTGGTCTCAAAAAGTTCACCACCAATAGCATCGATCTGTGCGGTAAAATCAGGATTACTGACGACTTCATCTTTATATAAATATTCTGCAAAAAGTGTCGTGGAAAAAAACAGGGTGAGGGTGAGGGCCACCAGCCCTCTAACGAACGTCAATTAATCAACCGACGTA
>JAUWRZ010000480.1 GCA_030610325.1 Sulfurimonadaceae bacterium
CGTACACTATGATCCCATTCAAACCCAAGCCATTCTACAGCATCTTTAAGAGCCTCGACGTATTTTGTGTCTTCTGTTGTTGGGTTTGTATCATCCATCCTAAGGTTACAGTGGCCATGATAATCACGTGCAATACCAAAATTTATAACGATAGACTTAGCATGTCCAATGTGTGGGAACCCATTAGGCTCTGGAGGAAATCTTGTCGTGACCTCTTTATATTTGCCTGACTTTAAGTCCTCTTCGACTATTTTACGTAAGAAATCTTTGCTTTCGCTCATTATGATAATACCTTTTGATCTTGAGACTTTATAAGAGTCGTATTTTATCGAGTTGGAGCTTATTACATCTTAGGATCAGTAGCGTAAAACAGGCCCTGTAGATCCATAAATGGCTATGGTGAGTAAAGGGAGTCATAGGATGGGATCGAGAGATGTTCCGTGATCACAACCGGATATCTCCCGTACCCCAGGTATGAGACGATCTCACCAGATGTATTGTGTCAGATAGTAGCGTTCACGACAAGACCTCAGGTATTCATTAAATTTCATTCACACTCTCCCTCTGGTCGATCTAAAGTGTCTGGGCCTTAAACAAGTCAACTAGAGAAGCGCGCATAAAAAGTCTTAGGTCCACTACTTCAGGCCTTCGACCAAGGTGACCTCTTCCTCTTCTGATTCGGGGTAAGTGACCCCTTTTAGCTCGGCACCACCCTCATCGATATCAAACATATCGTCACTCAGGTCATCAAGCAGAAAAGCTTTTGCTATCCTCTCCAGACTGCGCTGCACCTTTACCCCTTTTGAAGACAAGACAGCAAGGATATCACCCTTTTTATACTGCTCATCCACCGCACCATCTGCATTGACCTGACAGAGAAAAAGCTCTTCAAGCTCCCCTCTGTGGACCAGCTTCATCAGCCTCTCCAATGCGCTTCTATCTGCGACTTTGATGACCCATGTCCTTATCTGCATATCTATGTCCTGTATGTTAAGCTGATACTCTTGCATTTTGTGCGGTGCAGTGTAGCATAAAAGCAGTGTCTCATACAGAAGTCTGCGTGCTATCTAGTATCGAGCCATACTCTCTAATACCGCTTTTCTGCCAACAGTGTTCCTTTATCAAAGAGTTCAGACTTATCTACTCGACCTTTTTGAACATAATAAGATATCTATTTGATGAGACCAGCCTAAGAGTCCGATAAATCGTACACTTTAGCGATATCCTGCTCTTTTTTACAAAATGATTTAGTGCTATCATATTTTTAATGATACTGATACCAACTCTCATTAATAGATACCACTTTAAAGCCGTACTCCCTTAACGAGGGTTGGTATTATCATCATACTAATATCTAAAGGAAATATCATGTTCAGACTCTCCCAAAGACCTGTGATCTCGACTTTGGCTTTTATGCTGGTCTCCCTGCTTTCGGCGCAAGCTGATGAACCTGCGCTTGCTTATAAATATGATGACAGCTCACTGAAGTGGGGGCCCTGTCCAGCATTCATCGGGGAGGGGTGTCAGATAGCAGTCTTGCATGGTGACCCTGCAAAGGAGAACCTTGACATCTTGTTCAAGGTACCGAGTGATTTTTCCATCCCTCACCATTGGCACACTTCGGCAGAACGGATGGTGCTGGTATCGGGAACGATGACAGTCACTTACGATGACCAGAAGGCAGAAAGGCTAGAGACAGGGATGTATGCTTATGGTCCCTCTAAACGAGCACACACTGCCTACTGTGAAAAGGGTGATCCATGCATCCTTTTTATCGCCTTTGAAGAACCTCTGGATGCATTTGAGGTGATGAAAGCGTCCAGGTGATGATGCCGATGAGATCAACAGTCACTCGTGGGTCAGCATCAAGCCTGTCGATCATCGCTAAGTACTTAAGCACTCCTTCCCTGAGACATATGGAGATATGAGAGTACTTTTGATTTAGCAAAAAGAGAATATCGTATTAATAATTCTTATATATTCTACTCTAAAGGATCAGAGATGAGATCTCGTATCACACTCTTGATGACCATCGGTGTCTTGTTTACTTTCAGTGCCTGTGGTGGCGGTGGAAGTAGTAGTGAAGGTGAGGATCTGAGCACACCGCCACCTTCGCCCTCTTCGAGTGTCGTCGGTCAGTTTATCGATGAC
>JAUWRZ010000171.1 GCA_030610325.1 Sulfurimonadaceae bacterium
GTTTTAAATATGATGTTCACACAGGAAAAGATGTTCACTGCATTAAAGAGTCTTTACCGAAGGTCCTACCAGACATAACTTTCCTCTTTAGACCTTCTATTTCGATACATGCTATAATACATAAAGATAAATACATAAAAAGGATTATGTATGACAGTACGTAAGAACTTTGTCTTTGACAAAGAAGTAGCATCGCACCTCAGTGAGATGGCTAAAAGAGAGCATAAAAGTCAGACAGCCTTGGTACAGGAGATGATCGAGGCTCATTATAGGGAGATCTCAAGACAGGAGAGACTTCGTATTGCCAAAGAACTGGCAGGTAGTTGTAATGGATGTTTTGAAGAGTCGACGATTCAGAAGATCAAGGCAAATATGGATGTATAAACGAATTTTTCTTGATGCTAATATATGGCTAGATCATCTTGATGCTAACAGGCCATATCACAGTGTCAGTAAGATGAGCATAGAGTATTGTCTTGAACATGATATAGAGCTTTTTACCAGTTGTGATATCATCATGACGATCTATTATATCAATAACAGATTCAATAAAAAGAGTGCACTGAAAAATATTGAGAAAATAAATCAACTCTGTAAAGTGACTGACTTCTCAAATCAGGAAGTCACTATTACCTGCGGATTGATGCAGAAAGATCTGGAATATTTGGACCTTGAAGACACCATACAGTATATTTTGGCACAAAAAGAGCAGTGTGACCTGATCTTGACAAATGATAAGCGGTTTGTCTCGAAAGATATCGATAAGATGACTACAGAGATGTTCTCTCAAAAGCTGGGTCTTATAGTCTGACAGCAGCATTTAGTTATAATCGATTACCATAAAAAGAGAGTCATATGAACGAATTGTTTTCCAGAGTATTGTTGGTACTTCTTGATCTTTTCGCTATATTTCTCTCTATCATCATGGCGTATGAACTGCGTACAGGACTTGACATTGAGTTTATACCTACGCATATGCAGTCACTTCAGACCTATATGCAATTTCCTCTGATCTATATCCTTACACTCTTTATCTTCTTCTATGAAGGCATCTATACCCGGCGTTACGATTTTTGGCATGAGAGTTACATCATCCTGAAGGCATTGATGTTCACCTTTGTGATCGTCATGGCGTATCTGGCTATCAGTAAGAACCTGGAGCAGTTTTCGCGTGTAGCCATCATGTTTACCTTTATATTTATGGCAGTATGGATACCGATCTTTAAGAACATCGGAAAGAAAGCGATGTTTCGCATGGGCGTCTGGAAGCGTGAGGCTAAGGTGTATGGTGAAGATCGGTTCATCTCGGAGGAGATCTTCCGTAATCACTATCTCGGTTACATAAAGGCTACCACTGAGGCACCAAGGACTGTCTTTATCAACTCTCAGGGCGAGAGTGTACAGAGGCTTCGTGAGATGATCAATCAAGAGATAGACCAGCAGCATGAGGTCATCTTCATCCCTCTGATAGATGAGTACGATCTGACGAAATCGCATATCTATGAGCTTTCAAATACTCGTAATAATCTCATCGTCTTTCAAAACAGGCTTAAGAGTAAGTACCGAATGGTACTAAAATATCTTTCCGATATTCTGCTGACCATTCTGGCCCTACCGATCTTGTTACCTCTGCTTGGAGTGATCGCGTTTTTGATAAAACGTGAAGACCCAAGCAGCAAGATCTTTTTTAAACAAAAACGGATGGGTAGGGATAACAAACCTTTTAGCTGTTATAAGTTTCGTACTATGCATGATGAGAATGATCAGATACTCGCAGAGTATCTTGAGGAAGAGCCTGAAGAGGTGAAGTACTATGATAAGTTTCATAAGTATCAAAACGATCCGCGTGTCACCAAACTTGGAGCAACATTGCGAAGACTCTCACTCGATGAGCTGCCTCAGATCTTCAATGTCTTTAGAAATGAGATGAGCTTTGTCGGTCCCAGACCTTACATGCTGAATGAGAAAGAGAAGATGGGTACAGACAGTAAGACGATCTTGACGGTTCGTCCGGGGATCACCGGAGTATGGCAGGTCAGCGGACGCAGTAACGTGGATTTCAATGACCGTCTGAGTATGGATGTCTGGTACATCAGAAACTGGACCTTATGGCTCGACCTGGTGATACTGATAAAGACATTTAAAACAGTCGTCCTAAGAAAAGGGGCACGCTGATCCATAGATGGGGAACCCTGGACAAAACAGGGTGACTTTGGACTGTGATGGCCTGGAAAATAGAGTATCTATGCTGTCCACATGTATCCCGGCACAGGTATCCAACTACTCTGGTGTGAAGACTTAGCCAGTAGGATTTACGATAATGCGGGATACCGTTATAGTATAATCTATTTATGATAAATGATAATATCCGTCAATATGGTAGGACAAAAGAGCTTTCTATAGAGCAACTACAGAAAGGTTTTGAAGAGGACGTATTTAGGTATGTCCAGATCGCACTACTGTTTGGATGTCGGGCGGTCGATAAGGCTCATAAGCGAAGTGATTATGATATTGCACTATTGATGCGTGATGATCTGGCAGATGAGTGGGGTATTGTCAGTAGAGCATGGGACGATGTTGGTAGAACATTTGGTCTGAGTGAGATAGATTATGACATTGTCGACCTCTCCCGGATGACAGAGGCGATGAAGTCGACCATCAAAGATGGATATTTTGTATTAAAAGGTAGTGCAGATGACGTTTCAAGTATACTTGGATAGTACGAGGGTAGTCGCTGCAGAAGAGCTGGAAGTCCTTGATCTGTTAAGTAGTAAAAGTGAGTGGGACAAGATCGAACTTCGTGCAGCTAAAAATTCCATGCAGGTCGTGATCGAGAACTGCATTGGTAAAGCAAAACGGATCTTAAAGAAGTATGATTGTCCTGTTGTGCCACAAAAAGGTAGGGACGTGGTTGCGTTTATGTATGAGATAGGTCTGATCGATGACGATCTATATAGCGTTTTAAACAGTGCGATAGGACTTCGAAATGCGATGATCCATGATTATATGAACTTTGATGATGCAATATTACACAATGTCATACATGCTAAAAAGTATCTTCCATTGATAGATTTTTTGATGAGTGAGCCTAACTACACAACGGTCCTTCGATCACGTATAGAAAACTTTTTCTTACAATAGGAGTAGATGACCCTTATAGCCAACTCCGTTAAAATGATATTTCCCGCTTCCCACCTTTTACATCTCAAAGAATCTTTCTAATATAAACCAGACAGCATCAAATTAATGTGATTATATGAACATCACAAAAATATAATGATTATTAAGTGTTAATTAATATTTATATTTGTAGACTAATAGTTAATCCAACTAAAGGAAAGCAATATGAAGATCATTACATCTATCGCAACATTGTTGTTAAGTGCTCAGCTTTTTGGAGCAGTGAACCTCAACTCAGCTTCTGCTGTTGAGCTTGCTACACTGCCTGGTATCGGAGAGAGTACGGCAGCTAAGATCATTGATTATCGTCAACAGCATCGCTTTAAAGATGCTCGTGAGATCATGAACATCAAAGGTATTGGCGAGAAAAAGTATGACAAGATCAAAGCAGAACTGCATATCTGATCACTGTCTTGTAGATCGGCCCAGATCAGAGGCTTCTCTGGTCTTAAGTGAAAGAGTGACTATGAAGACGCTACTTACAACCTTACTTTTATGGACTACACTGTTTGGACAAGGCCCCGATATCTTTTTGCTGAAGAGCTATGACGAGACGATGGACGTCAACGGATGGCTGATGAGTGAAAAGCTAGATGGGGTACGGGCTATTTGGGATGGAGAGAAGCTCATCAGTCGTGGAGGGCGAGTCTTTGATGCACCGAAGTGGTTTACAAAAGACCTGCCTCCCTTTGCAATAGATGGTGAGCTTTGGACAAAGCGGGGTGATTTTGAGCATATCACCTCCATCGTCAACACCAGACATCCACACTCTGGTTGGAAGGCGATCACGTACAATATCTTTGAAGTACCAGATGCACCGGGTGGTCTACTGACAAGACTACAAAAGCTGCAAGATCATCTTGATACCTATCCAAGTCTTTATATACGAGTCATACCGCAGATGCTTATCAGGAATAGAGAGAATCTAAAGTCATTTTTTGATGAGGTGATCGAGGGTAATGGTGAAGGTGTAGTACTAAGACGACCAGATGTCCCCTATTATGTTGGTAGAAAGAGTGACTCTCTGAAATATAAAGGTTTCAGTGATGATGAGTGCATCGTGACCGGATACCTTCCGGGAAAAGGGAAGTTTGAAGGTCTGGTAGGCGCTATCGAGTGCCATTGGAAAGAGATGAAGATAAGGATCGGAAGTGGTCTGACAAAAGAGACCAGGACTCATCCGCCCAAGATCGGAGAGACCATCACCTTTAAGTACTGGAACCTTACTTATAAGGGAAAACCAAAGTACCCGGTGTTTTTACGGGCGAGACATTAAGATCAATTTAGAAGGATGAACATGTTACGTATTTTGATAGTTTTTATATTTGTATTGAGCCTTACTGGTTGTATGAACAGTTGGGATAGTCACTCTACCACCTATAAGGTAGACGGTGTTGTTGTCGAAGTCCCGGTAGAGATCGATGGTGAACCTGTTCCTCCAGATCCCGGAGAAGATGGTACTGAGACATTGCTGGGAATCGATAGTAATGCTAATGGTGTACGTGATGATGTTGAGAGGTGGATCTACGCGAAGTATCAAAACAGTCACCCCATTGTCAGGCAGATTGCATTACAGGCAGGCCGTGCTGCACAAATAATTATTCAAGAACCTGAGAAGGCGATGGAAACGACTGATTTGATAGCAGCAGCTCAGGATTGTAACTATTATTTTAGAGATTATGCTAATTTATATGGTGATTCAATTTTAGTCGATCATTACATCTTTAATAAAGAGTTTAAGAATGTCCAATTTAATACACCAAAGAGAGTCAAGGCATACTTAGAGCATGATAGCTATTTGAGTGGGGGAGTTTTTCCAGCTACTCCGATTAGTAAGAAAAAAAGTAGATGTCATTTCAATATTGATGAATTTCTAAGTAAGTGATATTGTCATGTATATACGTATATTATTTTTATTAATCACAATCTCAACGATAGTCAATGCTGGAATCAATGAATGCTTTGTAGATGTTTATTACGCAAATGGAATAAAAACAGAGAAGCATGCTGCTGAAGATAGTTTAAATCTTATTATAAAAGGGACACTTTCTTCACAATTCAATAATGATGTTGAACTAATGGAAAAGTATCTTTCTTTTGATACTTCCTACAATCAAACTAAGGGTTTTATTTTTGATATGCTTGAATCTGCCCGTCAAAAA
>JAUWRZ010000158.1 GCA_030610325.1 Sulfurimonadaceae bacterium
ACCGGGATCGCCACTGCACTGGTGATGAGCATCGGGATGGGCCTCACGATCTCACTTGCTGGTATCTTTGCTGTGGGCATACAAAGACGCAGTGGTAATGCCTTTGGGAAGTACGGCTATCTGCTTGAGTTCTTCGCTGCGGCACTGATCATCACGCTGGGAGCATTCTTACTGCTAAGCAGCTTCTCTCATGTCAAAGGGCATTTTTAGACATTCCCTGTACTATTCCTGGTAAGACACAACACGATCAGCCAGGAGGTCAAGTATGCGTTTTCTTCTAATAGCTCTTCTGCTTCACCTATCACTTTTCGCCCAAAAACAGCCCAATAGTCTCATATATGAAGAGTCCCCATACCTTCAACAACACGCCTACAACCCTGTTGAGTGGCTACCATGGGGAGAGAAAGCGTTTGCACTCTCAAAAGAGAAGCATAAGCCTATCTTTCTCTCCATCGGTTACAGCACCTGCCACTGGTGTCATGTCATGGCGGAGGAGTCTTTTGAGGATGAGCGGATCGCTGGACTCATCAACCGCTATTTCATCCCCATCAAAATAGACCGCGAAGAGATGCCCCATCTCGACAGTCACTATCAACAACTCTTTTTAAAGCTTAAAAAACACTCCGGCGGCTGGCCATTGACTGTTCTGCTGAGTGAAGAGAGAAAGCCTTTCTATATCACGACCTATATCCCACCCAGTAGCACTTATGGCGTAGAGGGGCTGGACACACTTCTGCCTAAACTGGGTAGCGACTACCAGCAGCGACCCGAACTGATAGTGCGTCGTACCAATGCCATCGAGGAGATCATGCAGGCCAAGCGTGCACCCCTTGACCCAGATAAAGCAAAGATCACGACCAAGACACTTTTTAGCGCTTATGAGGAGATGTATGATGATATCTATATAGGTTTCTCCATCTCTACAAAGTTCCCTGAAGCTTCCAAGATATCCCTGCTGCTTGATCTCGCAAAGCTGGGCGATGACAATGCACAGAAGATGGCGCTTGAGGTCCTTCGCACCATGGCACTTCGCGGGCTTTATGACCATGTGGAGGGTGGCTTCTTTCGTTACTCGACTGATGCAGCCTGGGAGATCCCCCACTTTGAGAAGATGCTCTATGATCAGGCGGAGTTGATACCACTGTACGTCAAAGCCTTCCACCTGAGTGGCGAACCACTCTTTCGCGATGTCGTTACAGAGACCATCGCTATGACAGAGGAACGTTTTGGCAGAGAAGGTCTTTTCCTCAGCGCCTCAGATGCAGACAGCGGCCATGAAGAGGGCGGCTACTTTATCTATACGACTGAGGAGCTCAAGGCGGCACTCAAAGAGAATGAGCATGCTAAGACCCTTGAAGAGGCGCTCGACCTCTCAGATAGAGGAAACTTTGAAGGCAAGCAGCACCTCAACCTCTATACTGAACAGCGACCACAAGGCTTTGCATCACTACAGAGGTCACTAAAAGAGCTACGTAAAAGCCGAGACTACCCTGTTATCGATAACAAGATAATCACGGCCTGGAATGCGATGATGATCGAAGCACTTTATGCGGCATCGACCATCGACCCGTTCTACATCAAAAAAGCAGATGATGCATTACAAAGTCTCTTAAAGACGATGCACTCTGATGGGCAGCTCTACCACCAGAGTCTCTATGGTAAAAAGCCTTTTCAAACGGGACTGCTGGAGGACTACGCTTTCGTCATCTCGACACTGCTCAAGGCGTATGAGATGACCTATGAGAAGAGGCATCTGCTGTTGGCAAAAGAGCTGACGAAGAAGGCCCTGGCTCTGTTTCATAAAGATGGCATCTGGGTACAGAACAGTGAGGGCATGCAAGTAGCTGTAGATCTACGCGATAAACACTACACCTCAAGCTTTGGACGGATGATGCAGGACCTCTATAAGCTCGCTGCGCTCGAAGAGGCACCAAAGTATGCTGCTATCGCTACTGCGTCTCTAAAACACCATCTTCGCGAGCTTGAAGAGAGACAGGCAGAGGTCCCATCTACTGCTATCGCCTATCTGATGGGGCAGTATGGAGTAGTCGTATTAAAACACAGCAGTAAGACCCTGGAGGAGAAGCGTCAGGAGATCGATGCCACCGCTTTCCCTTACCTGCTTACCAAACCTGATAAGAGCGGCCTCTATCTCGCCTGTACCATAGGAGCCTGTTTTGCTTATGATAAAAAGTTTACGGTGATCAGAGAGCGGATAGAAGCACGGTCGAAGAGATAGTCTTAAATATCATCGGAAACGGAGACGTGTGTCATGTGCCATTTCGAAGCACATGATAGACTTCAGATGCTTGACTTAATGATATAGACCGGGGAGGTCTATCCTATGAACTTACCGCTTCCGGTACGCTGGGCTTCCATGATCTCTATCTCACGTGAACCTGAAATAGCGATCTTATGGTCAAGTGCATAGTTGAGATCTGGGTCTCTACCCTCATAATCGACACTGTTCAAGATCACTTTGATCGCTTCGAGTCTTGCTTTTTGTTTATCGATGGAGCGGATGACCGTCCATGGTGCATTGTGCGAGTGGGTCTGCTTGAGCATACGGTATTTGGTATTGGTAAAATCATCCCAGCGGTCTTGTGCCTGGACATCGATCTCACTCAGTTTCCACTGACGAAGCGGATCAGTCTTTCGGCGCTCGAAGCGTTTGGCCTGCTCATCTTTACTCACACTAAAATAGAGCTTGATGAGAGTAGTCCCCTGTCGAGTCAGGTCTTTCTCAAAACCTTTGACCCCTTTCATAAAGTCTTCGTACTGTTTTTGGGTACAGAAATCAAAGACACTCTCGACCATCGCCCGGTTATACCAGCTTCTATCGAACAGTACGATCTCACCACCGCGAGGGAAGTGAGCGATGTACTTCTGATAGAACCACTGTGTCAGCTGCTCCTCTGTCGGTTTTCCAAGCGCGACTATGCGGTAATGCTTTTCGTTCATGTAACGCGTTACCCGTCTGATAGTCCCGCCTTTACCAGCCGCGTCCCGGCCTTCAAAAAGGATAATGATCTTCTTGTTATTATCTTCGATGTGCCTTTGTAGTTTGATCAGCTCTGCCTGATAAGGCTTTAGCTCCTGAGCGTCTCTATGTTTCTGTTTTGCTTTACTGACTGAGCCATCATCTTTTTTTGTACTTTTAAAGACATTTATGAGTTCTTCGATCGATACCTGTTCACCATCTACTTCTATAAAACTTTTTTCATTTGCCATATCTCATCTTCTTTCATATAGAATGCATTCATTGTATTACTCATTCGATTTGACTTTGCTAAATGGATCGCAAGAGCATTAGACAAACCGGTCATCAGACCTTTTATTACTCACCTCTTCGAGACTTGCCTGCATCCAGCCCGATCTGGTCTCACCCTCTACCTTATCAAAGTTCTCGATATAGGGTTTTATATCTAGCAACGGCGTACCGTCGAGGATATCGACACCTCTGATGGTGACGATGTTCTCCTCTACTTTGACAAGCTCTACTACCGAGAGACCGATGCTGTTTGGATGCATCGGTGTCCTGGTCGAAAAGACCCCTCTTTGGGTATTGGTATGGTCATTAAAGGGGATGACACTCAGTGCTGCTTCTTGGACTTTATGAAAGTAGTAGATAAGGTAGACATGGCTAAACCCGTCAAGGTCATGCAGACCCTCACGGTACTGCTCTTTGAACTCGATAGTAGCCAGTGTCTCACAGGCACCTTTGGGCTGTATCGGCATATCTATAAGATCACAAAAGGGTGAGCGGATCGTCCCTACAGGGGAGAGTGTTATGTTCATCTATCTCCTTAGTGGGTCGAGCAGGTACCGTTGCCTTCGCTGATCTCAAGAGAACCCTCCAGCAACCGACTGATACTCTCTTGTACTGTTGAGGACTCTCTGTCAAAATAGAGGGTGAGTCCGGCTTTTGCAAATCCGGCTGCCGGGCTTCCACCGATGCCCGAGACGATCAGAGCATCCGGGTTCAGACCCATGATATTGGTGACAGCGTTACCACACGCTCCTCCGCTATGACCGGGATTGGCGATGCCTTCGACCTCGGCGATCTTCGCATCCTCTATGGTGATGACCGTGTAAAACTTCGCTTTTCCGAAGTGCGCCCCTCGTCTGGATAGATAACCCATGTTCTCATCAGTTGGAAATACCAGTCTCATAATGACTTCTCCTACATATAATAATAGTTAACATTACCATTATGACGATTAAAGCAAGGTAAATAAGCATTTTAACCGTCACTCCTGTGGCAGCTCTACTCGCTTCCCTACCCCGACTACCATGGCTCTTTTACCAAAAGCCTTATGGAGTCTCTCCATCGCCAGGTCTCCGGTGCAGTGTGTTGGAGCAATATGGTCGATATCCAAACACATAAGTCCACCAACTACTTCATCGATCTCCTCTATATCTTTACGCATAAGATGAAAGCCGCCAAGAAGCAAGGCGATCTTTTTTCCAAGAATGGATCCTGCTCTTTTTGCTATCTCTACGATACCACTGTGCGCACAGCCTGTGATGACTACCGCTCCGATATCTGTGTCAATAATAATGGACTGCTCTTCGACATCTTCACCCATCATCCCGGTCGTGTAGATATCCGGACATATCATCGTACTCTTCTCATCAGCCACGCTCACACTTCTTACCATCGATCTGAGGTCTTTTACCAGCAGTCTAGAGAGTGACGATGGTGCAAAGATATCCACATCCGGGTTCAGCTCGATCACCGAGTCAAACCCGCCTATATGGTCCCAGTGGTGATGCGAAAGAAAGAGTGTATCTACCTTTTTCACATCGCTACCCGTTTTTTTCATGTTCTCCAACAGGACTCTGCCATTACTTCCGGTATCGAAAAGCAAGGTGTTCTCCGGGGTCTCGATGTAACAGGAGAAGCCCCACAAGGTCTTTAGATCATCACGATAAGGGTAGTTGTCAAAGACGATCGTGATCGATAGGTCACTCGCTTTTATCATTTTGCTCTCCTTCATCTATCTTATCTACTATGAGTCCTTGTATCCATGCCCCAAGTATGATGTTTGACATCAGCACGACGGTAAACGTAAGGCCAAAGTAGCCTATCATCACCGGAAGCCATGGCAGTTTGATGGCTCGTGCATATAAGAATGTCACGACCAGTCCCTCACGGGCACCATGCGCTCTCAGCTCACTGAGTATGGGATACCAGACATAGGTCGAACCGTGACTAAGCACACCTCCGACAAGTGCGATAAGCCACCCCTTAAGACCACTCTCTTCGCCCAGATGTCTGGCAATACGCTTTGGCTGGACAAAAGTCGCGACTAAAGCCATCAAAAAGAGGACGATGATCATGATAGGAGCTATCGTCTTCAACACCTCAAAGCTTTGTCCTACTGCGGCATGAGCCTGTGATGGTTCAAACAGTGCTGTGACAAGGTAGACGATAGCAGTCACAGCCAGCATCACCCATCCACTACGGCGCTTTGGCTTTTTCTTTATCTCCTGCTTCATCCCAACACCCCTATGGTCACTGTCGTGACAAAGGCGATCAAAAGGGCAAAGAGAAGAGCCAGCAGGTTTCGGATGATGGTAAAACGGCTGCCAAAAAGGCTCCACTCCAACGGCAGCTGGACAAGTCCCAGTGTCACCCAGGCCAGGATAAATGCCGTGATGGCATAGTAGGAGACCCCCTCCTTAAGTAGTTCACCGCCGATGATATAACTCAAAAAAGGCTGTCC
>JAUWRZ010000104.1 GCA_030610325.1 Sulfurimonadaceae bacterium
TAACTGATATAGATGTTGAGAAGTGGTGGGTTCTGGGCGACTCGAACGCCCGACCACCCCGTTATGAGCGGGGGGCTCTAACCAACTGAGCTAAGAACCCTCTTATAAAGAGAGCGAGATTATAGGCACTTTTTTATTAGAAGAAGTTTAGAAAGCCCTTTTTATACGAAACTTTTCTGACCGCGTGAATCATACATGTCCCGAAAACGAAAAGTGACCAGGTTCTCCATGATAGCAAACAAGACAATAAAGTTGATAAAACTACTGCCGCCATAGCTAAACAACGGGAGAGGTACCCCTACCACCGGGGCCATACCAATAGTCATCGAGATGTTCACACTCATGTAGACAAAGATCAAAAACGAGATACCGGCAGTCACTACTTTTATGTAGTAGTCCTTGTTCCACAGACTCATGCTTAACAGATGCAAGATGATAGCGGCATACAGTGATATCAACAAAAAGGCCCCGAAAAAACCGAAGCGTTCGACCACATAGGCAAAGATAAAGTCACTTGACGCGATGGGCAGGAACTTCATCTGTGTCTGCGTTGCTTCCTCTTTGGGCTGACCAAAGAAGCCTCCCGAGCCGATCGCGATCACGGACTGCTGCACATGATAACTCGGTTTCTCACTCATAAAGTCAGTGATCCGCTTCTTCTGATAGTCATGTAACTGCGTATAAAGCAGTGGCATCGAGATGATAAAGCCCGCGATCAGCGTCACCCATATCTTCCAGTAGACACCGACAAGGAACAAGATACCCATCCCCAGCAGAAGCAGTACCGTTGCCGTACCGAGGTCAGGCTCTCTGGCGATCAGGAAGAAAGGAAGAAGGATATAGAACAACATCTTGATAAAATCTTTCCACCTGTACCCGGCATACGGCGGTGGATTACGGCTGATAAGATAGGCCAGCATCAGGATAAAGGCCGGTTTCATCAACTCTGAGGGCTGGAGTGTGAACTCTATAAAAGGGAGCTCCAGCCATCGTTTGGCACCAAGTCGGCTCTGACCAAAGAACTCGACCGCTACCAAAAGCAGGATGTTCACCCAGTAAAAAAGAGGGATCAGCCAGTTGAAACGCCGCAGAGGCAGCCAGAACAGAAGGATGAAGACCACTATGCCGACTGTCACATAAACGGTGTGTTTCTGCGCAAGGACAGGATGGATCTCACCGATCAACCAACCTGATATCAGGATAAGCGGCGTTATCAGTACCAGCGACAGAAAATCAAAATGTGATAAGATACGCCGATCGATTCTCCACACCTGCTGGACTCCCAAATAAAATGATTACTCTTCTTCTAAGAAGACCTCGGCCTTTTCAAAGGCCAGCTTTCACTGGAGATCATTTAGTGATCTTCAGCATCACGCTTTAGCGCAGTAGTGCCATAGCGGCCAGCGTAGTGAAACGGGCTTTGCCCGTTTTGCGTTTAAATCAGTGTATTGTAACACATAAAGGTCATATCAGTATGGACATCAACACCTTCACCGTCACCACACCACAACGACTGGACGTCTTTTTAAGCACACAGCTTGATGTCACACGAAACCAGATCGTACAACTCATCAGACAAGAAGCCGTCACAGTCAATGATAGAGTGAGTAGTAAACCCGGTCTGAAGCTCAAGCTGGACCAGAAAGTCGAAGTCACCTTTCCCGAAGCCAAAAGTACGCCTGCGAGAGAGGTGGACTTTGATGTGACTATCCTCTATGAGGATGATGATATCCTCGTCCTCGATAAACCAAGCGGTGTCACCGTACACCCGGCACCCAGCGTCAAGGATGCGACACTTGTCGACTGGCTGAAGCACAAAGGCATCCGCCTCTCTACGCTTAGCGGTGAGGAGCGTCACGGCATCGTACACAGGCTTGATAAAGGTACCAGCGGTGTCATGGTAGTCGCCAAGAACAATGAGGCACACGAAGCCCTCTCTTTGCAACTACAGGACAAAAGCATGGGACGTTACTATCTGGCCGTCATCTCCCCACCTATGAAAGAGGACCTCACACTGATCGACAGACCGATCGGTCGAAGCGTGAACAATCGTCTTAAGATGGCCTGCACCGATCAGGGAAAAGTCGCCAAGACACTCTTTAAAAAACTGCTTATGGGCAATAATGAGAAGCAAGAACTCATAGCCTGTAAACTCTTTACCGGACGGACACACCAGATACGCGTCCATCTTGAGAGTATGAGTCGTCATATCATGGGTGATCATTTATATGGCGTTAAGAGCAATAAAGATAAAATGGCACGAATCTTGCTGCATGCTTTCATATTGTACTTCACCCATCCCACGACACACAAAAGAGTCGAGTTCACCGCCCCTATTGCGGATGAGATGAAGGCATATCTGGCAAAACATTTTGAGACGGAGAAAATTGATGAAGTCACTCGTTCAAGTCATATTGAGCACAGTTTTATTACTGACACTGTTTAGCGGTTGTAGTACACAGCCAAAACCTGCCAAAGAGATCAAAGCCGATCCCACACTGCCTGTTGTCTCCATCAACGGCCACCTGACCGATATGAATGCTGTCGCATTTGAGTGGAAAAAGATCGAAGACCCCCGTGTACAGGGTATCTTCATCTACCGAAATGAGCTTGATGCCAAGGATACGAGACTAAGCCGTATCGCCACCATTGACAGTCGTCAACAGACACACTATACGGACCAGGATGTCAGACCCGGGACCAACTATGGTTATGCGTTTACCAGTTTCAGTGATAAGCTCACACAGTCCAATCCAAGTAAGAAACAGAAGGTAAAGACCCTTCCTCCACTCGACTCTGTCAGCTTCTTCCAGAGTATCGACAGGATGCCCCGAAGTGCCAAACTGATCTGGCGACCGCATACCAACCTAAAAGTGGCCGATTACATCATCGAACGAAAGACCAAAGAGGATGGTGATGAGTGGAAAAGACTAAGTGTCATCAAGAACAGGCTCAGTGCCGAGTATATTGATGCAGACCTTGAAGACAATGCCGTCTATCACTACCGTGTACGAGTCAAGACCTTTGATGACATCATCTCCACACCATCAAAGGTCATCACTATTACCACCAAGCCACTGCCAGGGACCATCGAGACGCTCCACGCTTCAAAAGAGCAGATCAAAAAGATCACGCTCTCATGGGAAGCATCAGAGTCACCTGATATAGCCCACTATAACATCTATCGTACTACTGCCCTGAACAAAGGCTTTAAGTACCATGTCAAACTAAAAGAGACCAAGTATGTCGATAAGGTGGATAAAGATGGTGTCGTGTTCTACTATAAGGTCACAGCCGTAGATAGAGACGGACTTGAAGGTACACAAGGCAAAAGCACGGTCAAAGGAGCTACACTTGCGAAGCCGACAAGACCGATCGCGGTGATGGTACACAGTACTAAAGGCACGCTCAAGCTGCAGTGGAAGAGTACCGACAAGAGAACGGTCTCCTACACCCTGATCAAAAGTACCAAAGAGAGTTGGGTCAACACCAAGGTACAAGAGATCAAAAACATCAAAGACGAGCACTATACCGATCGTGATGTCGTTGCTGAGACTCCATACTCTTACCAGATAGTCGCAGTCGACAAGCTGGGTATGCGCTCAGAACCAACAGACCCTGTCAAGATGACTATTAAAGCGAAAAAGTGACTTATGCCGCATCTACATATCCAGACATTTAAAAGACCTCAGTTCCCTTGCGAACATGACGGGGTCCGTTTTGACCTCATCGCGACAAACACTCAGCATCATGATGAGCACCTGATCGCGACGACAGTAGATGCAAAGCAGTTCTTTCTTCTCGTCAAAGAGGGAGAGAAAGGCACCTTGCTTAAAAGCGACAAGATAACCCGCCCTTCTGCCAATCATCTTGTACACCAGGCACTGCTCTCCTATGCAGAAGTCAGCGGATGTGAGATCACGGCTTCGAATGTCCCTGAACACGGTAAGAACATGCATCTAAACTCAGATAGTGCGCTTAAGGACATCGAGACTTTCAGCTCTGACTTTCCCCGTGACAGAGAGGTCCACATAGAAGTGGGGTTTGGTTCAGGAAGACATCTTCTACATCAGGCCAAAGCAAACCCTGAGATACTCTTTATCGGGATCGAGATCTACAAGCCCTCTATCGAACAGGTACTTAAGCAGATAAACATCCAGGAGATAGAGAACCTCTATCTCCTCGATTATGATGCCCGCCTCTTCATGGAGTTCATCCCATCAAACATAGTCGGTCGTATCTATGTCCATTTTCCTGTACCTTGGGATAAGAAACCTCATCGCCGTGTCATAGGAGAAGCCTTTGTCAACGAGTCCATACGTGTTCTCAAAAAAGGCGGTAGACTTGAGCTGAGGACAGATAGTGAGAACTACTTCCAATACGCCTTTAAGACCTTTACCTCGCTTAATAAACTGACTCTGGAGATACTAAAGAACCGCGAGATCGCCATTAGCAGTAAGTATGAGGACCGCTGGAAGCTCATGGAGAAGAACATCTATGATGTGACCATGACCTGTGATGAGGAGAGTCCGGAGATAGACCTGCAAGGTGACTTGAGCTTCGCACCTGAGAGTGCAGACTTTGAGAAGATCAAAGCGCTTAATGGCAAGACTGAACGTTTTGAGGGGGGCTTCATCCATTTTGAACGTCTCTATAGCATCACAGATGAGCATCTGATGTATCGTCTCTCCATGGGAAGTTTTGACCGACCTGAACACCTCTATATAGTCATAGAGGCTCAACAGACGAGCTACTTCCCCTCTGCACCTATACGTTCACGCACAAATCTTATGGCCCATGACCATCTAAGGAAGCTACTCTATGGATAAAGTGATCGTAGCACGCGACCTGACACTTGCTTATAATAAAGATGAGACCATCATCAACAAAGCCCGTTTCTCTATTGACTCCGGCGAGTTTGTCTTTATTACCGGACCCAGCGGAAGCGGAAAGTCCACACTGCTTAAGTCCCTCTACGGTGCATTGACACCTCAACATGGAAGCCTGATAGTCGGCGGCGTAGAGATGAACGGTATCGCAGCAAAGAAACTGAACTTTCTACGACGGCACATCGGGATCGTCTTTCAAGACTACAAGCTGATCAAAGAGTGGACGATCGAGAAGAACGTCATGCTCCCTCTTATCATCACAGGCTACAGCAAAGATGTCAGTGAGACACAGGTAGATAAACTGCTTACTCATGTCAAACTGAAGCATCAAGCAGGCAAATACCCGCAAGAACTCAGCGGGGGTGAACAGCAACGCGTCGCTATGGCCAGAGCACTCTCACACAATCCGATCCTCATCCTTGCCGATGAACCTACCGGAAACCTTGATGACTACTCATCACAAGTCATCTGGAACCTGCTCGAAGGTGCAAACACGCAGTTAAAGACTACCGTACTTGTAGTCACACACCATATCCCCGAACATATGAGTGTCGATTACAAACACTTTAATATAGAACATGGAAATATCTATGAAGTCCTTTAAGAACCATCTCTCTCTGATCACAGCCCTGATCACCATCTTATTTACTATCCAGGTCTTTATTGTCGTCGAACGCAGTATCAATGCCTATGAGCAGAACCTCAAGAACGACTACTCCATCATAGTCGTCGTGAACAAGAGCCTTGAGAAAAAGAACTTCCTCAAGATAGACAGCACTATCGAGAGTGCCGAGGAGCTCGATCCCAGCCATGTCATCGATACCTTCAAAGATGAGATGAAAGAGCAGAACCTTAAACTCTTAAAGCTTACCCTGCCAAAGTTCTATCGTGTCAGACTCGACCACTATCCGACACCCGAAGAGATAGAGAAAGTCAGCAAGAAACTGCTCAGACATCCTATGATCACACGCGTGGAGGACTTTGCCAGAAATCATGATGTCATCTATAAACTCCTGCTGCTGTTCAAAGAGGTATCTACACTCTTTGCCATAGCGATCTTTGCCGTTACCACACTGCTCATACTTAAAGAGCTTCGGATCTGGCAGTTTCAACATAATGAACGGATGAACATCATGGCCCTCTTTGGTGCACCACTCTGGATGCGTTCAGCTGTCCTCTTTCGTCTTGCGATAGTCGATGCCATCCTGGCGTCCCTGCTTGTCAACGGGACTTTCTTCCTCGCAGTACAGTACGGATGGTTACAGACACAGCTTAAAGCCATTGGTATCACCGTCGACATCTATGTACTGCCTAAGGACCCTGTTATCCTCTCTGTAGTTGCCTTTGTACTCTCCATACTTCTGGCTATGCTTGTCATCGCGGGATCAAAAGAGGACTCATGATCCGTTTTGTCATACTTCTGACATGGCTGTTGACAGCCCTGCTTTCAGCCAAAAGCGATATTGATCAGCAGATCACAAAGACATCGAGTCAGATCGATTCCTTCGATAAGAAATACAGTACCCTGAGTGTGAAGATGGCGCGTAATGCCAAAGAGATCCTGCAGGAGAAACGTACCATCCTCAAACAGCAGCGACAGCTGCAAAAGCTTATGCTTGAACTGGGTACTAAAGAGAAGGACTATGATAGCCATAAAGCTGATCTAAAAAAGGCCAAGAAGTCACGAAACACTATAGGTGATGAGCAGGAGCAGATCGAACATGACCTGATCTTTGCTATCGCCAGCAGTGCCTCTCTCTCCATGATGCTTGATGATGAACGTGTCATCAGCGCTGATGCACTGATGACTGAAGAGGTACTAAAGAACCTGAGTCAGCAGACACACCAGGAGATCGCCAGCCTCAACGATCAATTCTCTTCGAACAATGTACGCATAGCCAAACTTCAAGAGCATATAGAGACTCTGAAAAATGCTATTGCTGAGATCGAGTACCGTAAAAAGGAACTCGTCCGAACACAGCAGAGCAATAAGAAAGCGCTACAAAGACTTGAGAAGAACAAGGCCAAATACAAGGCATCAGTAGAGAGGCTGCTCTCTCAACAAAACGCATTGCAAAAGACACTCTCAAGCCTGCATATCATCAAAGAGGACGAAAAGGAGAAAGCTCGTCGGGCTAAAGCCAGACGTGAGCAGGCAGCCATGGAAAAAGCCGCACGTGAAAAAGCTGAACGCGAGAGAGCCAGACGAAATAAAAGTCGGCCAGCTAAGAAGGCAACAGCGTCAAAGGACCTTCCAAGTATAAAAAAGATCGGAAGCAGCTATCAGAACATCAA
>JAUWRZ010000106.1 GCA_030610325.1 Sulfurimonadaceae bacterium
AGAGGCATCCTCAAACAGACAGAACATCTTTCCAAGACCATCGATGATTTCAGAGACTTTTTCCGTCCCGATAAAAAGGCCGAAGAGGTCAGACTTGAGACGGTGATGTCTGAAGCCGAGAAGATCATCGGTAAAAGCCTTCAGAGTAATGCGATCCAACTCCATCTTGAAAATAAGAGTGACTACACCGTAGAGACCTACTCCAGAGAACTACTCCAGGTCTATATCAACCTACTTAAGAACGCAAAAGAGGCCCTCGTCGAAAATCGGATCCAGGAGCGAAAGATAGAGGTGAGTATCAGCGATGATGCTAAGCACATCATCACGACTATCTGTGACAATGGAGGCGGTATTGATGATGCGATCATCAATAAGATCTATGAACCCTACTTCTCGACAAAAGATGAGAAGACGGGTACAGGTCTGGGTCTCTATATGTCAAAGACCATCATCGAAAAGCATCTACACGGTACCATTGACGTCTCAAATATCAAAGATGCCCAAGATAGGTATATCGGTGTCTGTTTTACTATAAGCCTGCCAAGAAAGGGATAGTCCGAGGAGATATGAGGAGTTCAGACCGATACCGACACCCTGTACACTCCCCTCCCCTCAATACCATCAAGTCGAGAGATATCACTGTTTAGGGACAGGAAGGCTTTACCTCCGCCGTTGGGGAGTAAAGTCTCTCTTTACTGCAGCGAAAGTACCGCCTGTTTAGCTATGTCGATAAAGCCATCTACTCCGGGGATGAACGGGATGAGTCCGGTACCGATACCTCCCCAGATGACCAGGACAGCCATCAGCCCGATCAATACACCACTAAGGTCCATAGGAAATCGTTTTTGACTCTCATTCGTAGGATAGAAATACATCATCGCTATCAGTTTGAAGTAGTAGTAGACCGAGATAAAAGCGGTCAGGATACCCAGTCCGGCAAGTAGTATCTGTCCGGACTCTATAGCACTCGTAAAGATATAGAACTTACCCAGAAAACCGATAGTCGAAGGGAAGCCTGAAAGCGATAGCATAAATATCGCCATCATCGCGGCCAGATAAGGACGCCGCTGTGCAAAGCCTTTGAAATCCTCGAAGGTAAGTGATTTTTGACTTCGTGAAGCGATAAAACTAAGGATACCGAACGCGCCGACTGAAGAGAGAAAATAGGACATCAGATAGAACATGATCGCCGGAGCAGCTTCTTGTGAACCCAGACCGATAGAGGAGATGGCAATAAGCATATACCCGCTGTGGACAATACTCGAACCAGCCAGCATCCGCTTGAGGTTGTCTTGTGTGATCGCCAGCCATGAGCCTCCTATCAGCGTCAGTACAGTTATGACCTGTAGCAGTTCTGACCAGATGGCGTTGATAGGTGCGAAGTCCACAAGATAGAGTCGTAAGGCAATGGCAAAGAGTGCTATCTTAAAGGTCGATGCCATAAACATCGTGACCGGGAAAGGTGCACCATGATAGACATCTACTACCCACGAATGAAAAGGGACTGCACCGATCTTAAACAAGATAGTCACCATGATAAAGGTCCCTCCGGTGATGACGAGCAGGGTCTCACTATCACCAGAACCCTTGATAAACGCTGCGATATCTCCAAGTGTCGTTGAACCGACTGCACCATATATCAAGGCCGTACCCAGTATAAAGAATGCTCCAGTCATCGAACCCAAGATCATATATTTCAGCATCGCCTCGCTGCTGAGACGGTTACTCTTATGGTAACCGGCCAGTGCGTAGACACTTAATGAAGCGATCTCCAGAGCGATAAAAGCTGTGACAAGTTCATTAGAGTGCGCTAAGGTCATCATCCCAAAGACACTGAACAAGATCAGGGCAAAATACTCCCCGTTAAAATAGTTCCGACTCTTAAAATAGTCCGTGTTTATCAACAGAGTCAAGATAGCCCCTGCTGTGAACATGAGATCGAACAGGGTCGAGAAGTTATCGATGACATACATCTTTCCAAAGACTTCGGGAAAGATATAGATGACCTCCGTGTTCCAAAGCTGAGGCAGCTCAAGGATAAAGGAAAGCGATAGAAAAAAGACTGCGACAAGGTTGTAGTCTTTCAGGGTGAAACGCTTGTTCCAGCTCAAAAGCATCAGGAAAAAAGCACCGATCACAGTGATCGCCATCGGGAGTATCAAAAGTAACTGATCCAACATCATAGGCCTCCGATACTATGTAACAGATCAGCAAGCATCGCTGCGATCTGCGGTTCAAATAGCGGGATAAAGAGCGATGGTACTATCCCCGTGATCAACAGTAGTGCGACTATGGGGATCAGCATCGCCATCTCTCTGGCATTGAGGTCCTCAAAATACTCAGTAGCCACCGTCTCTGGTCCAAAGACCGTTCGCTGCAGCATCCAGAAGATGTACAGCATGGCCGAGAGCATCGTCGTCGCCGTGAGGACTCCTATCCAGAACTCCTCTTTAAATGCGCCGATGATGATAAGCAACTCTGCCACAAAACCACCCGTACCCGGAAGTCCGGCGATACTCAATGCAAAAAAGACAAAGAAGAAGGTAAAACGCGGTGCGTACGAAGCGATACCTCCCAGATCATCGATGTTGTCTGATCGGGTCCGTTTGTAAAGCAGACCGATCATCAAGAAGATGCCTGCTGATGCAAGAGCATGCGTAGCGATGAAATAGAGACTGCCACCCCAGGCATAGATATTGGTCAAAAAGACTCCCAGTGCGATCATGGAGAGGTGTGAGCCAGAGGAGTAGGCGAACATACGGCGTAGGCTTGGCTCCATGATGGCATGGATAGCGTAGTAGAGCAGACCGATGATCGCTAGCGTCATGACCCAAGGTGCGTAATAACTCAGTGTCGTCTCAAACAGGCCGTAACCAAAACGCCACAGACCGTAGATGCCAAGTTTAGCCATGATAGCAGACATGATGACGACTGCCGGTGTCGGCGCTGAACCGTAAGCAGGCGCCATCCAGGTATGAAAACCGACCAGCGGTATCTTGATGGCAAAAGCCAGAAGGAAACCACCTGCCAGCCAGATCGATGTACGTGGGTCCAACTCAAGCGTACTTAGATCACTCAGTGCAAAACTCCACCAGCCATTTACCGCAAAGAACTCATAACCGAGATAGAGGATAGAGAAGAACATACTCATGGAACCCAGTACCGTCATCAAGACGATCTTCATCGCATTGAACTGACGCATACCGCTACCATAACGCCCTATCATGATGAAGATCGGCAGTAACATCGTCTCCCAGAAAAGATAGAAGAGCAGTAGGTCAAGAGAGAGGACTGCCCCGGTGACACCGGTCTGAAGCAGCATCATGTTATACCAGTAGCCTTTACGCTCTTCTGTCCACATATAGAGATAAAGCAGCGGCATCAAAAATGCTATCAGGAGCAGCAGGACAAGTGAGATCCCGTCCACACCCAGCTTGTAGGTGATGCCGTAATGCTCTATCCATGGAAGTACACGGATAAACTGCATGCCGCCATCAGGATCAAAATAAGCTGCGACGAGCAAGACCAGTAAAAAGACCAGCAGGGACGATAACATCGCACCAATACGCAGAGTCCTTAGTCCTACCCGAAAAAAGCCCATAAAGAGCGTAGTGAACAGTGGGAAAAAGATAATATACGATAAGACCGCTTCCATCACATACCCTCCATCGTGTCGAGCATCAGTAGTGACATCACTGCGACTCCAGCCAGGATATAGAGTGCGTAGTAACGCACCTTCCCGTTTTGCAGCTTGGTAAAGAGTAGACCCGCCGTCTTATACCCCGCTACTGAGAAGTGTAAGATACCGTCCACCCCTTTACGGTCGATGACCTTGTCTGATATCACACTTAACATCCGCAGTGTCCTGACGATCAGATGATCATAAAGTTCATCTATATAGAACTTATGTATCACAAGCCTCTTCCAGAACGTATCGCCTATAGGTGCCTTGGCTGAGACCGCGAACATCTTATAGGCCAGTCCTGTCCCAAGGAGTGCCATCAGCACGTTCAAGAGACCAAGCATATACTCAGCGAAGTGAGAAAGATGATGCGATGTATCCGGAAGCGCGATAAACGAGGCAAAACCATTACTGCCACCATACGCTTCATTTACGCCAAGTAGTCCGGCAAAAGCACTACCAAAGGCAAGCACGACCAACGGCCATGTCATCATACGCGGTAGCGTGGGGATGTCGGCATATTCACGTGCATTGGCGAAGAAGACGATGAAGAGCATGCGAAACATATAATATGCGGTCAGCATCGCCGTAAACGTTGCCATCATCCAGATACCATAGTTTCCTGATGCGAAAGCTGCAGCGAGGATTGCGTCTTTACTGAAGAAACCGGCAAAAGGCGGGATACCGCTGATGGCCAGTGTTGCTATGAACATCGTCACGTAGACAAGCCCCAGATGCTTTTTCAATCCACCCATCTTAAAGATGTTCTGTTCATGATGCAGTGCGACTATCACCGCCCCTGCTCCCATAAACAGCAGTGCTTTGAAGAAAGCGTGGGTAAAGACATGAAAGATCCCGCTGCTGTAAGCACCCAGACCGACAGCTATGAACATATAGCCAAGCTGTGACATCGTAGAGTACGCCAGTATTTTTTTGATATCACTCTGATAACTGGCGATGAGTGCCGCAAAAAGTGCCGAGATCGCACCGATAAGCGCGATGAACTCTCCGACCTCCGGGACCTCATTGTAAAGAAAAGAGAACCTCGCCACCATATAGACACCGGCTGTCACCATCGTCGCCGCGTGGATCAGAGCCGAGACAGGCGTAGGACCGGCCATCGCATCGGGCAGCCAGACATAGAGCGGGATCTGTGCGGATTTTCCCATCGCTCCGACAAAAAGGAGCATACCGACAAGTGCGATAAGCGAACTGTCCAAGAAACCAATATTTGCTTTGATCGACTCAAAGGTAAACGCATCCCCTTCGAGTGCGATAAAGAGGACTGAAAGTGCGATGATAAAACCAAAATCACCGACACGATTGAGGATAAATGCCTTATTAGCCGCTTTCACATTTTTCGCATCCTTATGATAAAAACCTATCAGAAGATAAGAGGAGAGTCCGACAAGCTCCCAGCCTACGAACATGATGATAGGATTATCTGCCAGGACCAGAAGCAGCATACTCCCCATAAAGAGATTGAAAAAACTAAAAAACTTACCATAAGCCGCATCATCACTCATATAAGCAGCTGCATAGACGTGGATCAATGTCCCGATGAATGTGATAAAGAAGAGCATCACAGCCGTAAGTCTGTCCGCCATAAAGGCGACAGCGATGTCAAAGTCTCCCAGCGCTATCCACTGAAATGCCTCGACATGCAAGACGACATCGGTCGGACTCCCCAGTAGTTCCCAGCCGACAAAGAGGCTAAAGAGGCCAGAGAGCAGCGGCGCCCCGATGCCAGTGACCGTGTAGAAGAGCTTACTGCTTCTTGGCATGGAGAGATAGACCAGACCCATCAAAGCCGCACTAAGAAATGGGATCAATACGATCAAGATCAGCAGCGTACTCATAATGTGTCCCGTTGAGAGAGTTTAGAGAAGACATCACTGTCAAGCGTACGTCTCTGTCGATAGAGCAAGACGATGATAGCCAGAAAGAGCGCCGCTTCTGCCGCGATGACTGCGATCATCAGCAAGGCGATCACAGAACCATGCATATCTCCATGCAGACGGGAGAAGAGAGCCAGGATCAGATTGACTGAACTTAGCATCAATTCGATCGACATATAGACGACAAAGAGGTTGCGACGGCTGATGATGCCGATGATACCCATACTAAACAGCAGTGTAGCTAGCGCGAAAAAGGGTTCAGGCGTCATTGACCGGCTCCTTTCTCGCGATGATGATGGCACCGACCATCGCTGCAAGCAGCAAGACCGAGACGATCTCAAAAGGAAGTACCCAGTCACTAAAGAGCGTGGCACCCATCATCTTCAATGAACCATAGCCTGCCGTTGTCTCGGCAAACTCTCGGTTGAGATGGGTCAGTGACCTGTACATCAAAAGTGCGAATGGCGTCACCAAGATCGCTGAAAGCAGCATCCACCTGAACTTTGCAGGTTCTTTGGGAAGGTTCTGTTCGTTCACATTGACAGAGAGCATCACCAACAGTGAGATGACCACCACCGCACCGACAGAGACCATGATCTGTGCCAGAAAGAGAAAACTGTTCTCTAAAAGAGCAAATAAACCTGCTAAAGCCATCATCGCCAGCAGAAAACTCAGTCCGCTGAAGATCGTCTGCTTAAAGGAGATCATCCCCAGACTGCCAAAGAGTAAAAAAAGTGCCAAGATGGCAAATATACTATTTTCGAGCACGGCTGTTCTCCTCTCCAAATGCCCCTTTATAGGCAAGTAACTGCTCTTTCTCCAAGACAAAGTCCTCTCTGGCATTGCCTGTCAACGAAAAGATACCCGTATCCATCCGAATAGCGTCACACGGACAGGCTTCGACACAGTACCCGCAAAAGATACACTCAAGCGTATCGATGGCAAAGCGCTTTGGCATCTTCTCATCCACCCCATCCGTACGCTCTGTCGCTTCGATGAAGATGCAGTTCGACGGACAAGCCGTCGCACACATAAAACAGGCTACGCAGGCGACCGTCTCATCCTCACGATGGGTCAGACGATGCAGCCCGCGGTAACGCTCCGTGATATCTGTCGGCTGCTCTTCAGGGTACTCCAGCACATCGATCGCATTGGAGTCACTGACATTGTCTGCAAGATGTTTAAAGGTGATCTTCATCCCCTCGTAGATGGCAGGAAGATAGAGCCTGTCCTTAAACCCCTTCCCATAACGTGGGACTGTCTTGATACGCTTGTGCATCATGAGACTCCTACGACGATCAACGCCGTGATAAAGATATTTAACAAAGAGAGCGGCAGAAGGTAGTACCAACCCATCTTCTGCACCTGATCATAACGGAACCGTGGAAGGGTCCATCGTACCAGGATAAAGAAGAGATTGAAGATCATCAGCTTCACTACAAAGATGACGATCTGAAAGAGCGTCACTGCGATCGTCGTACTAAAGGCACCGACGGGCTGCAAGGCTAAATAGACCAGGATCACTTCGATGATGAC
>JAUWRZ010000251.1 GCA_030610325.1 Sulfurimonadaceae bacterium
CGTTTGAAAGTGCCAAAGTAAAAGGTATCACGACTGTCGCACTGGTCGGACGTGATGGTGGGAAGATGGCGGAGATGGCAGATATCGCTCTTATCGTCCCCTCTGATGCTACACCGCGTATCCAGGAGTCACATATCCTCATAGGACACATCCTTTGCGATATCATCGAGAAAGAACTCTTTGGAGATGGTGTCGGTGAATAAGGCTCTATTTCTTGATCGTGACGGCGTGATAAATGTCGAGAAGGACTACCTCTACAAGATCGAAGAGTTTGAGTTCATCGAGGGGATCTTCGATCTTTGCCGTTATTACAAGCAGAAGGGTCATCTGATAGTCGTAGTCACAAATCAGTCAGGTATCGCCAGAGGTTATTATAGTGAGGATGACTTCTCCAGGTTGAGTGAATGGATGGTCGATGAGTTTAAAGAGCAGGGCATAGATATTGCCGGGGTCTACTACTGTCCACACCATCCCGATATCAGCGGAGCATGCAGTTGCCGTAAACCGGAACCGGGCATGCTGCTTGATGCAGCGGAGATGTTAGATATAGACCTTAAAGGTTCAGTGATGGTCGGTGATAAAGAGCGTGATATCGAAGCGGCTGTCCGTGCCGGTGTAAGTAGATGTTATCTCTATTCGCATGTTACAGAGCTACCAGAGACAAAAGCGACGGCTGTGATAAGCCAGCTTAAAGAAGCCGCATGCTGATCTTAAATACCGGAGGGACGTTCAACAAACGTTACAATCCCTTAAACGGAGAGATGGAAGTCCCTTATGATAATCTGGCAGTAGAGGAGATCTTGAAGCATTTTACCTATGATGTCGAGATGGCAGGGACTATCTACAAAGATAGTCTTGAGATGGGCAGTGAGGATCGCAAGATGATCGCGAAGATAATCCTTGCCTCTACGGATAAGAAGTTCGTAGTCGTCCATGGGACCGATACGATGCATCTTAGTGCGGCATTTTTAGATGAACTACTCACCGACCAGACGGTAGTCTTTACCGGTGCGATGGTCCCTTTTTCGATAGACCCTATCGAAGCGACGACAAATCTGGCTATGGCCATAGGTTATGCAAAGAGCCAGGATAGAGGCGGGGCCTATATCTGTATGCAGGGTAGTGCCCTTCCACAGGCGCAACTGGCCAAGAACAAGAAGACAGGAAAGTTTGAGATTGTCGAAAGTTAAATGCGACCACTGCCATCTTGAGTTCGATGAATCAGTGATGATCGTCGATGAAGAGCGCTATTTCTGCTGTAAAGGGTGTCAGGGTGTCTATCATCTTCTCAGTGATGAAGGTCTGGATAACTTCTACGATAAGGTAGGAAATACGCCGCTTGCTCCCCCTACGCAGCAATATGAAGACTCAGGCAACTTTGACTCTCCCGCCTTTTATGACCGTTTCGTAAAGACAAACAGTGAGGGTTTTCAGGAGGTCGCACTGGTCATCGAAGGCATCCACTGTGCTGCCTGTGTATGGCTGAACGAAAAGGCGCTTTACAAGATGGCTGGTGTGGTCGATGTCCACATCAACTTCACGACGAACAAAGCGAAGATAACCTGGGCAGACGATGTAGTCAAGCTCTCCGGTATCATCGATATGATCCGTGCCATCGGTTACAACGCTTTTCCGTATGACCCTTCACTTCAGGAGGCGCGTGCGAACGAAGAGCGTAAAGACTACTATCTGCGTATGGCAGTAGCCGGTTTCTCTCTGATGAACATGATGTCTATCTCTTTTGCCCAGTATCATGGCTACTTCAGTGGCATAGAGGATGATATCGTCACCATCTTGAACGTAGGCGAATGGGTGCTGGCTACACCGGTACTCTTCTACAGCGGCTGGGTCTTTTTCAAAGGGGCCTACTTTGGGCTTAAGAACCGTATCGTCAATATGGATATCCTGGTCGCGACAGGGGCGGTACTTACCTATTTCTACTCCATCTATATCACGCTGTTAAATCTCGGAGAGGCCTATTTTGACTCGGTGACGATGATCATCGCTTTTGTCCTCTTTGGTGAGTTTCTGGAGGTCTTGAGTAAAAAAAGTGCTGCCGATACCCTTGATGTCATCTTTAAGCATGTTCCGGGTGAAGTGAGCATCATCAAAGGAGAGAAGGTAGAGGTCGTCAATGTCAATGATGTCATCATAGGTGACATCGTCATGTTGCAGACCGGTGAGAAAGCGGCACTTGATGGGACGGTCATCGAAGGTGAAGGTAGTCTGGATGAGTCAAGTCTGACTGGCGAGAGTGTCCCTGTCTATAAAGAAAAAGGTGACACTGTTATCAGTGGGACCATTAGTATCGATGCTACTTTACGTTATGAAGTGACTAAGGATTTTGAACATTCGACACTCTCCAATCTGGTAGCGATGCTGGAGAACTCCATGAGTAAGAAACCACGTATAGAGCAGCTTGCCAATCGGCTCTCTGAGTACTTCTCCTCGACGATCCTTCTCCTCTCACTGTTGACGTTCCTGGTCTGGTGGTTCTGGCCGCATGATTTTGACACCGCCTTTATGGTCGGTATCTCGGTCATCATCATCGCCTGTCCCTGTGCGCTGGCCTTAGCGACACCCGTAGCGACATTGGTAGGGCTTGGTCTTGGTGCCAAGCGTGGAGTCCTCTTTAAAGAGGCTGCGCAGCTTGAGACGATGGCTAATGCTGACACCGTGATCTTTGACAAGACCGGTACGCTGACGCAGGGACGACCCGAAATAGTGGATGTGCACTGGATAGATAAGACGATCGATAAAGACGCACTTTATGCACTGGTGATGAGCTCGACGCATCCGGTCTCCAAAGGCGTAGCGACCTATCTGAGTGATGAGAGCAGGCAGCACCTGGTGCTGGATGAGCAGAATCAGATCGCTGCAAGGGGGATCGTAGGCCGTTATAGAGGTAAGATGCTTGTCGGTGGTAATAGAGCGTTTATGCAAGACCATGGCATCAGTTGCGATATCGATGTCGCACATACCGCTTTTTACTATGCGGTCGATGCCGAATTAAAGGTGGTATTTGAACTTAAAGACCAGCCTAAAGAAGATGCAGTAGAGACTATCGCACTGTTGAAAAGGCATGGTGTCCATACTGTGATGCTTACGGGAGACCATGAACGTGCGGCAGCTGAGATCGCCAAAGAGGTAGGCATCGAAGCGTATGAGAGTGAGCTTATGCCTGAAGGTAAAGAGGCTTACATCGTCTCATTGCAAGAGAGTGGTAAGAAAGTGGTGATGGTAGGTGATGGTGTGAATGATATCCTGGCACTTGCCAGAGCAGATATCGGTATCGCTATGGGTAACGGTAGTGATATTGCTATCGATGTCAGTGATGTGATCTTGATGAACGACTCACTTAAGTCATTGGGAGAGGCATTTAAGATATCTTATACTACATACGGTCTGATCAAGCAGAACCTGGCGCTCTCACTGCTGTATAATGCTATCACGATACCATTGGCGATGGCTGGCTTTATCATCCCGCTCGTAGCTGCTGTCTCCATGTCAGTCAGCTCACTACTGGTAGTAGGTAACTCCATGCGGATCCGCTACAGCTGGAACCGCCAGTAACCACTAAACATTGAATGATGAATGATGCGTCATGACAGCGCGGGACAGTTGCGAGTTTTGGAGCGAAGCAACAAACGAAGCTGTGTCCCCTCTGACGTCCATACAGCTAATATTGGAAATATCGAACCGAACGTTCATTAAGAGTGCTTCGTCTAAACAATGAGCCAAACAATAACAAAACCAAAAGGAAGATTCCATGGATAGCTGGGTAATAGCGATGATGCTTGGTGTCTCGATCTTTTTAGGGTCAGTGGCACTGATAGCCTTCTTATGGGGGATCAAAAGCGGACAGTTCGATGATCAGGAGAAGTTTCTCAATCAGGCACTCTTTGATAACGAAGAGGATCTTAATGACGCTGTAGAGCAAGAGCGTAAAAAAGAGGCACTGAAAAAGAGAGATTACAGACCAGAGTGATCATCGGGATAAGTCTAAAGCAGGATTTACTCAGAAGTACTAAGATAGGCTGATAAGATCGTTATAGTCGTATTGAAGATAGCTGTTTTATGAGGAGTCGTTCTAACGAGGAAGTCCCGGTACAGTCATAAGACTGACCAGAGACTAA
>JAUWRZ010000522.1 GCA_030610325.1 Sulfurimonadaceae bacterium
AAGATAGAGCTCCTTACCCGAACACCGAGAGCATTGATAAAGATCTTTCAGAAGATCAATGAACTTGACTTAAACCACAAAGTATTACTTATCGGCACGAACAGCCTCTATGCTTATGAAGCGCATTGCGGTCTTTTTGTAGATGAGGACCAGCTCGCCACCGACGACATCGACCTGCTTAACAAAAAGAGCAAAGAGGTCTCGCTTGTCTTTACTGAGGTGCTTCCCAGTGGTAAGTTGAGTGAACTACTCAGACTGATAGATAAGAGTTTTGAGAAAGACGCACAGGTCCCCTATCGCTTTAGAAACAAAGAGGGTGTGCTCTTGGAATTGATCAATCCGATCAGTCAGAAGATGGCACTCAGTGACTACAGAGGCGACCCGCTATTTACCGATGTGATCGATCTTACGATGGAGGGGATGCAGTGGCTAGAGAACTCCCGTATCTTTGAGACGATGGCTATCGGTGAGGATGGAGAGTGCGCTGTCCTGCCGACCATACATCCTTTAGAGTTCGCTGTCTACAAGAACTGGCTATCACGACAGAAAGACCGGGATATCATCAAGAAGCAGCGAGACTATGAGCAGGCACTTTTGGTGACACAGCTTATCAAAGAGTATATGGTGGATATCGATATCGAAAAGCAGTTGGCAGATATGCGTCACTTCAAAAGGAGTGTCGTAGAGCTTTACCGTAAGGAGATAAAGCTGTGAACACATGCACTACGCCATCTATTTACTTATCATCAAGAAGTGGCTAAAGGAGGCTGATGATGAATTACGTGATCGGTGACACACATGGCAATTTTGATACCCTCTTGGCATTGGTCAAAAGACTCCCAAAGGATGCATCACTTATCTTTGTCGGTGATCTCGTGGACCGAGGAGAACAGAGTGAGGAGGTGGTACGTTTTGTGCGGGAGAACGGTCACCAATGCGTCTTGGGAAACCATGAGGAGATGATGGTCACTTATAGTGATGATCTCTTTGAGGCTTATGAACATGAGACGCCACTGTTACTATACAATGTCTGGTGCAGTAATGGAGGTATTGACACGCTGCTCTCCTATGGTGTGATCACACTCGAAGAGGGAAGACCGGAGAAAGTAACTGAAGTAGCACGAAGCCTTGAGACCCTAAAAGACGATATACGGTGGATGGAGAGCCTTCCTCTTTATATTGAACTTGATGTAGAGCATCTGTCCGGAAAACCAGTGGTGCTCTCCCATGCTGTTGTCGCAGATGTCTGGTATATGCGCGACATCGACTCCATGTCTGGCACCTTCAGCGAGATGGCCAATACGAATCGACGTGATCCTGATAAGGATGCTAAGGTCTTTAACATCTTCGGACATACTCCGGTACGCTGGGGAGTGGAGGTGCAGCCACATTTTGTGAATGTCGATACAGGGTGTTATCTGGGTAGGGACGGCTATGGTCAGCTTAGTGCATATTGTGTGGAGACGGGCGAGACGGTAAGCGTGAGCTATGTGAGTCCCGGTGAGTCATGAGGCTGGTCAAGTAGATATAGAGGTCGGCGTCTTTGTGGGGTTGCAGCCCCGGCGTTCAGGCGCTGATCACCAACTCATCATGGATGTCGAAATCAATGTCCTTCAGTCTGGAGAGAATATCGAACAGTTCGCCAAAGTCAGCCTTCTCTAGATCCATGAACACCTCTGTAG
>JAUWRZ010000221.1 GCA_030610325.1 Sulfurimonadaceae bacterium
CTTTTTTAATGCTTCGCTTTTACTTAACCCAATATTCTCTGGATCCGGGGCGAATTCTTTGCAAGGTTCATTAAAATCGAATATCCTATATAACTGATTAGATGTTCCTGAAACTCGTTTTAAATCTTTTCGGGAACTATTCCCCGACCCTTGGGTCGAGACTTTGTGAGTGATAAATTCATGATTCTTATACCTGATAAGGTTAGATAGCAGATCGGGTATTGAGCAGTTGCCTAATACCCCGTCGCTTGCGGCGGAGATAGACCAGAGTGGTTTTAGTATCAACAACTGATTTTATTCTTGATGTATAATAACCAAATATTGTCGTCATTTCAAGTGTGAAACATATTTATCACTGTTTTTTGATTATTTTCATCTGCTGACCTTTGTGGATCACTTTTGATGAAGACCCGTTTAAATCGTAACATAGGTCTATTGTCAGATCTTCTATTTGTAACGTAATAATTCTTTTTGATGATGATCAAGAAAATATAGTTAAATTGTAATATAATATAATATAATATAATTTTAAAAGGTGTTTTCTATGAACGATTTGACCATCAAGAATAAACTGCTTTTGCTAAGTAGCATAGTGTTAGTAGTGATCTTGGCTTACTCATTCTACACGGCTTATAACGCCTACTCTTCTTATAGCAATGACAGCAGGGCCCATTCTATTGTCAAGCTCTCGGTCAAAGTAAGTTCCGTCTTGCATGAACTACAAAAAGAGAGAGGTGCCAGTGCCGGGTTTCTCGGTTCTGGAGGTAAAAGATTTTCAGATATCCTTCCTGCTCAACAAGCAGAGACTGACAAGAAGATACAAGAGCTGGAGATGTTTTGTGTTGACTGCACTATTTCGGAGATAGAGGTCGTGAGAAACAGGGTCGATCTGGGTTCTGTTAAAAGGATGAGAGAGAAAGTCGACTCACTCTCCGCTACGACTAAGGAAGCTGTTGATTTTTATACCTCTTTAAACAAAGATATCATCGATACTATCGCTTATTTCTCGACTATTCCCGAAGATGCTGAAGTCAGAACTGATTTTAGCAGTTACGTCATCTTTATCAGTTCAAAAGAGAGAGCGGGAGTCGAGAGAGCCGTTTTGTCCGGTGTATTTACAGCAGATAAGTTCACAATAGCTTCATTTGCCAAGTTTGCATCGTTGGCATCTGAACAAAAAACACTACTGAATCTTTTTCTTCATACTGCGACGAAGAGTATTGGAACAGGGTTCAAGCAGGTCCAAATGCATCCATCATTTGTCGAAGTAGAGAGAATGAGGAAGATCGCACTCTCAAAAAATGAAGGTTTTGGAATAGACAGTGTCTATTGGTTTAAGACTATAACAGAGAAGATAGATCAATTAAAACGCTTCGAAGACACGATCGCTCATACTACCATAGAGCTCTCAGATGCTAAAGCTGCTTCAGCTATGACGGTACTTATCTCTGTCTTATTGGTATCGATCATAGTCTTGATAGCGATCGTCTTTATCTCCTACAATGTCATCAGTGGGATCTCGGTATCTATAGTCAAGTTCAACAAGCTTATAGATCAGGTAAACAAAGGCAATCTCTCTGACTTAAAAGTCAATGGCATGAACAATGATGAGATGGGTGATCTGGCCAAGATGCTCCAATCACTAGTAACCACATTCGCTACTTTGATCGAACGAATCAATACCTCAGTCTCACAAGCTTCGACAGATGATTTCAGTTATGAGCTTGATGACAGGGACCTTAAAGGTGATTTTGCAAAAGCCATCACGATGGTGGAAAGCGGTATTGATGCTATGAAAGATGCACATGCAAAACAGCGACTGATAAACTTTAGTGCTAATGTCAGAGGTATTGGAAGTATTGGCGATGGTCTGGCTATCATACAAGATGAGATGACAGATGTCATCGATGAGCTTATGGGTGTCCAAGCAAGTACGGAAAAGACAAGTGAGCAGTCAGGCAGTTCGATGGCAGAAGTCGAGCAGATCTTAAACAGACTCCAGATCCTCGTCGAGCATATTGGTGACAGTAATATAAGTATAGTCAGTCTGAACGATCAGACTACCGATGTCGCTTCCGTAGTCGATCTTATCCAAGATATCGCTGAACAGACAAACCTACTTGCACTGAACGCTGCCATAGAAGCAGCACGTGCAGGTGAGCATGGACGAGGATTCGCCGTTGTCGCGGATGAAGTCAGAAAACTGGCAGAACGAACACAAAAAGCGACTAGTGAGATAACTATCTCCATAAACTCTATGAAGCAAGAGGCCAGTATCATCCAGGAGAAGTCAGAGACTATGACCTCTTTAGCTGAAGAGTCGTCGAGATCTGTAGAGAACTTCAATACGACCATGGAAGAGTTGAACAGTGATGCACAAGATATGGCTAAAGTCGTTTATGATATGGAGAACAAAGTCTTTATCACATTAGCAAAAGTCGACCATATCATCTTTAAAGCCAATGCTTATGACACTATAGTCGACGCGGATATGACGGCATCGTTCTCTCATCATACTGAGTGTCGTCTTGGTAGATGGTATGAAGAGACAGGTAAGAAAAGATTTGGAAACACCAACGCCTACCGAAGTATCGTGACACCGCATAAGAGTGTTCACGACAAAGTCCATGACAACTTGCGGTTTATCAAAGACGGTGATATCAGAGTGGAGAACGAGGGTTCGATCACTGAGAACTTCAAAGTCATGGAAAGTGCAAGTGAACAACTCTTTAGCGTGCTTGATGATATGCTCAAAGAGTCTCAACAGCATCACTGATAGATCCGGTCAAATAGAGTCAAAACAGATGTCATATACCTCTCAGTCATCGGTCTGTTTAGCTTCCTGGATCATATCATCGATCATGACAAAGAGCTCTTTGCTATTTTTTGACTATCATCATCTGATGACTGCCATGGATCACCTGCGACGCAGTCTTTGTCATCAGCTGCATCCAGCTTTATCGACTCTTTGATAATAGCGTGTATAGTCATGAAGCTGTTTCTCTCTATAGATGTGATATATTTATCCGTGTGTTATTATTTATCGGAGTGACTTAATATGCTTGATGACTTAGCTAAAAAGATCACTGACTTAGGTCTTTTGTTTTATAATGACACAGAGATAGTCGACGACAGACTGATAGTGACCGGGAAAAAAGCCTATGCACACCTATCTGCTTATCGTCGAAGTCGTACATGTCGTCAATATGATCGATGATAGTGTTTTCGATTTTACTTATGGGCACCTCTTTCAAGTAACTAAGATCATATAATGATCAAACTGCGACAAGTCTAAGTCCCAGTGCAGTAGCTTGCTTATTTAGTCGTCTCAACTTTCTTTCACTGTTCTTGAGCTCTTCAGCAGAAAAGATACTCTCATCGTATTCTACTTTTTTGCTCAGTAGGACATAGACTATCCTCGCAAGCTTATGTGCTGTTGCCGTTATTGCTTTTGGAGCACCAAGACGTGCACGCATCTTGCGATAGTAGTCACCGATATAGGACTTGGAGTTTCCGACACCGTAGGCAGCGAGTCTTAGTGCCTTAGCGACACGGTTCGCACTTGAGAGTGTCTTGGATGAGAGGACCTTATTGCCACTGATCTTATTGTTGGGAGAGAGACTGAGCCATGAGGTGAAGTGACGCCGTGTCTTGAACTTATGGATATCCAGACCGATCTCTGTGAAGATGGTGTGTGCTGTCAAAGTATTGATACCTGGTACAGCAGTCAAGTCGATCCCCAGTATATTAGAGAGATAGCTTTGGATATCGAAATGATATTCATTCCCTTGTGGCTTTTTTGTGGATGACTTCTTCTTCTGTGAAGGGACCTCTCTCGACTTCTCTGACCCATCACCATCAAAAGCTTTGAGATGACTCTCTATCTCCTCATCACATGATCTGATCTGTGCTTTATAATATCGATAAAGTTCCAATGCCTGTCTAAGCGTGAAAAGATGTTCTGTCTTATAGTCACCTTCAAGTGATCTTGCGATGGTCGCTTCATCGGCTTTCATGCGTCTATCTCTAAAGGCAGCCAGGACTTTGGGATCATGTTCACCTGCAAGGATGGCATCAAGGATCAGTAGTCCTGTCTTCCCTGTGATATCATTGATCACATTGTGCAAAAACAGATTCATCTGTGTCAGAGACTTTTGCATATGTTGGATATGAGAAGCTGCCATCTTTACCAGACTCTCTCTGTGACGTAAGAGTGTCCGTACGGCGACGACATCTGCAGAAGGACGAAAAGACGCTCTTAGCAGTCCGACACTATGAAGATATTGGATCCATTGACAGTCCACGACATCCGTCTTTCTTCCTGGTACGTTCTTGACATGACGTGCATTGACGAGATAGACCTCAAAGCCTGCCTCTTCAAGTATCTGATACACTGGTATCCAGTAGACACCTGTCGATTCCATCGCAACACTTTTGATATCGCACTGCTTTAACCATCCAGCCATCTTTTTAAGATCATCTGTGAATGTCTCAAAAGAACGGACATTCTCCTTATCCCTATCTGGAGGGACAGCGACATAGATCTCATATGCAC
>JAUWRZ010000076.1 GCA_030610325.1 Sulfurimonadaceae bacterium
GCTATTTTGTCATATACCATGTTATATTTTGCTATGCTCATCTAAATAGACCCCTTATCACCTGCCAATAGTAGATAATGACCCAACTCAATACCCATGTCATGGATGAACAGAGACAAGCGCACGAGAGGGGTATCATTATCTGGATTTTTTAGATGAAGACTTCTTAGTATATAATACTATCTACGGCAGATATACAAAGTCGTGTGATACATAGACAGCCACCTTTCCAGAAAAGTCAGGAACATGTTTAAACACCTACAAAGACTACTTCATACTCAGGGTCATAAAGAGCTGATGCTTATCGGCTTATATATCACATTTATCCTCATCTATGCGGTCTCTTCACTAGTCGAACTCTATTTACATATCTATCCTGCATTTTTAATAAAGATGGCCCTGGCCATCATCAGCGCTTTTTTACTCTTTAGTTGCCTAAGGTCAAGACGTACAAGCTTTTACGCCATGTTATTGATCATAATCATCGAACTCGAGATAGCTATCTCAGTCTTGAACGATCACTTTTACAGTTTCACTATGGCACACCCTTTTGTCCTGATATTTAGCTTTTTTTTCTTTTTTAGATTAAAGACCGCACTAATAGCGACTACTTTACATTATGCCTACTGGTTTTTTATCGTCTTATACTCACAGGGTCTTGCAGCTTTCACACTGACATCTACACTCAACATGATCATCTCTTCAGCCCTGATCTTTATCTTCAGCCTCTTCTACTACTTCTCGACCGAGGTCTCCTATGCACGATTAGATCACTCCAATAGACAAAATGAGATCCTGATCAAAGAGATACACCATAGGATAAAGAACAATCTTAACATGATCGCTTCTATCTTAGGTCTGCAGATGATCAGTCTAAAGAAGAACGAGACCGATGATGCCAGTGAGGTCTTACATAAAAGTAAACTCCGTATCGAGGCCATCGCACAGATCCATGAAGCCTTATATAAAAGTGATGACTTTGAAAAGATCGACTTTGCTGATTATGTCCAGCATCTGATAGACTCTATCTATAAAAGTTATGGAAGTCGATTAGAGCTTGATATCGAGACTGACAATATCACCCTACCTCTGGAGACGATGCTCAACCTTGGTATCATCATCAATGAGCTCATCACCAACACCATCAAACACTCTAAAAAAGATGACAATGATGAAAAAGACCGGATCTACATCCATCTACATAAAGAGGCCAACACCTATATCTTTACCTATCACGAACAGAACAATCATACCGTCGATCTGCAAAGGTTGGTAAGCAGTAAGACCTTAGGGATGAAACTGATCCGCCTGACTGTCAAACAGATGGATGCCGAGTTAGAGATCTTCCAAAAAGAGGGGCTGATCTTTTTGATCGTGTTTAACTCTGAGCAATAATACCCTTACCATTAGAAGATAAGGCCTGTCTTCCTTATTCACACTCCCCCTATATCGACCATATGACACATCCAGTACTTCACCTCCAAGTGATCATCTATTAGAAGATGCAACACATATGAAATTTCTCTGCTGTATGATTACTCTATGGTATTCGAATATCCGACGATCGCAAACAAGCAGTATTACCTATCATAGATAGAGGTCTGCAATAACTGGAACTGTGTTGTCAAGACTCAAGAAGGTGGTAGAGACCACTAAGTCAAGTACTATCCATATTCCAGGAAATATAGAGCAATAAGTAAAGAGTGACCTGTCTCGAATACAAACACTTTCAGATCAGTCTGACGAGTACAGAGAAGGTCGTACTTTCATTGCTCATGAAAGTAAAAGGGAGAGATATCATGAATGAAGAGATCTATTCAAGTGAGGTACTTGAAAGTAAAGACGTAAAGACTGGTTTTATCGAAGGTCTGACCTTTGACTCCAAACCGATCGAGTATCTGGATGTTGATGGCCTGGCTGTCTTTGAAGGGGATATCATACTGGGTACTGTCGAAGAGATGGAGCAGCTATCAAGCAGTGTAGAAGCTGATGCTGACTCCTCAGACATCCAGTTTGGCGTCGGTATCACAGCGCAGCGTTATCGTTGGTCAGGAGGTCTTGTCCCTTACACTATCAACTCCTCACTACCCAACCAACGCCGTGTGACTGATGCTATCGCTCATTGGCAGCAAAAGACACGTATTAGATTTGTACGACGTACGACCAGTAATGCAAGCCGATATCCAAACTATGTGAACTTCATACCTTCAAGCGGATGTTGGTCACATGTCGGCATGAGAGGGGGTAAACAGGACATCGGTCTGGCAGGTGGCTGCGGGACGGGTAGCACTATCCATGAGATCGGCCATGCAATCGGACTTTGGCATGAGCAGAGCCGTGAAGACCGGGATAGCTTTATCAGAGTAAACTGGAGCAATATCACGACTTCAGCCAGACATAACTTCAATCAACACATCACTGACGGTGATGATCATGGAAGATATGACTACAGTTCCCTGATGCATTACGGTACACATGCTTTTAGCCGAAATGGTCAGCCGACTATCACCGTACTGCAAAGCAGAGGCACTATCGGACAGAGAAATGGACTTAGCAATGGCGATGTCGCTGCTATACGAGCGATGTACCCAAGTCTGGAACCATCCAGGACCTGGCTCGGAACACAGTTCAAAGGAACGATCAGAAGAGGTAGGACAGAGTGTTGGTTCACTCATAGCTGGCCTGCTCACTGGCATGTGGATTGGACCGTTATGCCACTCGACCCACCACGCGATGGTCGAGCACAGATAGAGTGGACTATACAGGTAACCAGACAGACCGATAAACTGGCTAAATATTTCATCTGCGTCAAAAACCTTGTCAACTATGACGTTAAGATCGAAGCCCGCTATCATGTCCTGGGCTGGATCCGTTAAAGGGAGGCAATCATGATACAGACAGAACAACACACTATCGAAGATAGTATAGATGCTGGTCCTCCTCCCAGCTCGATGACAGAGGAGCCAGAGATCGATGAGATGGAGACATCAGAAGATATCCAGATAGATATGGATGAAAATATCGATAGCGGTCCGCCTCCCGCCTCTATCCACGAAGAGATAGAGGTCGATGAACCTGAAGCAGTAGAGAGCCCTCAACAAGAGCAAAGTATCACTGATGCAGGCCCGCCTCCCACTTCATTAACAGATGAGCTGGAGAACGTAGAGGTCGAGGTATCAGAGGAGACTCCGGCAGACAGAAACAAGAGTATTGATGGTGGTCCACCTCCAGCTTGGCTAATAGATGAGTTAGAGACTGGTGATCATACATAAGACTATGTCGATCACAGAGCTGTTTGAGAGAATAGCTCTTATTATCTGGAGGGAAGGTAGTGTTTACTATTTCAGGGAACATATTATTTGATAGGCTCACCATGAGCTTATCAGGTGCAGCCATATACATACGGATACTTGATGTAAGTATGGCAGATGCACCATCCATAGTGATCATAGAGAAGACACTTTCAAATATCACTATCCGTAAAACAGCCCCCCATCCTCTGGCATTCTCTATACACTGCCCTGAGCTTGATCCACATCATAGGTATATAATAGATATCCATGTAGATAGGGATAGTGATGGAGAGATCTCCATTGGTGACCTCATCACTATGGAAAGCTACCCTATCACTATGTCCAGTGTGAATCTCCAGATCGATGTGAAAGTACTGCCCGTCCTATAAAAGATATATATCTATTCTTGCTCTTTTTATACTGGCTCATAATAATGCAACAATTGCAAAATTATTTAGCAGTATACTTCATCACTATATGCATACATCGATAAAAGAACGATACATCATGCATGCCATTACAATCAAAATTGATGGAGGGTAAGATGCAAGAGTTACGCGGGACCATGATCCAATCTTTCCACTGGTACACGTCAGATGAGGGAGACTTCTGGACACAATGGGCTGAACGAGCTCCAGAATTAAAAGAGAACGGCTTTACAGCTATCTGGTTGCCTCCAGCTTACAAAGGTATGGGAGGGACCTATGATGTGGGTTATGGAGTCTATGACCTTTTTGATTGTGGCGAGTTTTATCAGAAGAACACTATACGCACCAAATACGGGACCAAAGAAGAGTATCACCACTGCATCCAAAAAGCGCATGACTCTGGACTACACATCTATGCCGATGTAGTACTAAACCATAAGATGGGCGCAGACCATAAACAAGATGTCCACGCTGTGACAGTCGACCCCTATGATAGGAACAAGACTCTCGGTGAGCACGTTGATAAAGAGTTATGGACCTATTTCTCCTTCCCTGGACGAGCTGATAGATATTCTAGTATGAAGTGGCAGTGGTGGCACTTTGATGCTACAAAAGAGTATGGAAAGATCTACAAGCTAAAAGATAAACATTTTGAGACGCATGTAGACAGTGAGAATGAGAATTATGACTTCCTTATGGGGTGTGACCTTGATTTCGATCATGAGCAGGTACGTGGTGAAGTGCACTATTGGGGTAAGTGGTATATCGATACCTTTGACATAGATGGTTTCCGCATTGATGCCATCAAACACATAAGATCGTTCTTCTTCAAAGATTGGCTCGATGATATGAGACATCATGCACAAAAGGATCTTTTTGCAGTGGGAGAGTACTGGTCTTACGATATTGGCCGACTACGAAAATATATTGACGAGACAGAAGGCAGGATGCATCTCTTTGATGCCCCCTTGCACTACAATCTTCACCAGGCATCCAAAGCCAGCTCACATTACGATATGGGCACTATCTTAAATAATACATTGGTCAAAGAGAACCCACTATTAGCCGTCACTATTGTCGAGAACCACGACACGCAACCGTTACAGAGCCTGGAGTCGTTAGTCGAGTCCTGGTTCAAACCCCTGGCATATGCCATCATCTTGCTACGTGATGAAGGTTACCCTTGTGTCTTTGGCGCTGACTATTATGGCGCTCATTACAAAGACAAGGGTCATGAGATCTGGATGGACAGTCATAAATGGATAATAGACCTTTTTATGGATGTGAGACAAAGAAATACTTTTGGAAAGCGACGTGACTATTTCGACCACCGCCATATCATCGGTTGGACTTTTCAAGGAGATGCAGAACACAAAAGCATGGCTGTCGTGATGACCAATCATAACGATGATCTCAAGTGGATGAAAACAGGGAGAGCTCACTGTACCTATCGAGACTTTACCAAGCACATCGCTGAGACTGTCAAGACCGATGAGTGGGGATGGGCACCGTTCAGGACTAAAGGAGGTAAGGTCTCTGTTTGGGTTGCGATCTGATCTGATGACTTATTCATCTATCGATAAGCCTTAACATGGAGGAAGGCAGCTAAAGGACAAGATGCAACTATTTTAAAATTATTTTGATGTACGATCAGTTAGGTAAAAAGAACAGAAGGAGCGATGAGATGTCAACAGACTTTACAAAAACAGAAGATGGTTTCCGTCTAAATGCCGTCACAGATACGCCAGATATACGCGACTTGAGATACCAGCCAGCCTTGATCTCCTTAAAAGAGAAGATACTACCTCCTAAAAAACTGACTATTCTCGATCAGGGGAAAGAGGGAGCCTGTACGGGCTTTGGCCTTGCTGCGACCATCAACTTCTTAAAGCAGACAAAAAGAGATGAGCCGAAAGTCAGTCCTCGGATGCTTTATGAGATGGCTCGAAAGTTCGATGAGTGGGACGGGGAGAAGTACTCTGGTTCCAGTTGTCGGGGCGCTATGCGTGGTTGGCAGAACATGGGCGTCTGCTCTGATGGACTCTGGCCTTATATCAACAGGGAGAGAGAGCCTGAACTGACTGTTAAAAGAGCGAAAGACGCCCATGCGACTACTCCCGGGGCCTATTATCGGCTTTCACATCGTGTTGAGGATTTTCATGCAGCCTTGAACGAGGTCGGTGTACTCTTTGCCTCGGCAAAAGTCCATAAAGGGTGGTATGACAGAAACATCGTCAACGGAAAGATCCCTCACCGAGATGAGAACATCGGAGGACATGCCTTTGCCATAGTCGGCTATGACAAAGAGGGGTTCTATGTACAAAACTCCTGGGGAGAGAGCTGGGGTGATAACGGTATAGCACTCTGGAGCTACGAAGATTGGCAGGAGAACATCGCTGATGCCTGGGTAGTACGACTGGCAATAGCGACCCCACAACTCTGGTCAGTCCGCTCTTTTCGGGGAACAGAAACCGAGGGGAGATCTGAGTTCAGTCTGTTCAGCTCTCCAAAAAGACATGAGATAAAGGGCCATTTTGTCCACATTGATGACGGCCATTTTCATACCAAAGGTAAATATTTCAGCTCAAAAGCAGATGTGCAGGAGACGGCTGACCTTCTCAAAGACAGTACCAAATACAAACACCTGCTACTCTATGCCCATGGTGGACTTAACAGTCCAAAAGATTCCGCAAAACGGATTGCTGCGATGAAAGAGACCTTTAAAGCCAATGGTATCTACCCTTACCACTTTATGTACGATACCGGCTTGCTCGAAGAGCTCAAAGATATCATCCTTAAGCGACAGAGTAACGACTCCGGAAAAGCTGAAGGGCTATGGGATGATATCGTCGGCAGATGGGACAGGCAGGTAGAGAACACGACCAGAGTGCCGGGAAGAGCTTTTTGGCGGGAGATGAAACAAGGTGCCAGGTCACCTTTTCATAAAAGACTCGATGGTACTAAGACATTGAGCACACTTCTTGGTTCTTTGCCAAATAACATCAAGATCCATATCGTCGGCCACAGTACAGGAGCCGTCCTGCTCGGACATCTACTGCAAAGGTTATCGAAAATAAGTCCTGCTCTACGGGTCAGCAGCTGTAGTCTGATGGCTCCGGCATGTACGATCAGTGACTTTAAAAAGTCCTATGCTCCTTTTCTAAATAGCAAGAAAAATACGTTTGGTATTGATGAGATGACCATCTACAATATGACCGATAAGCTGGAACTTGATGACAGTGTCGCTGGCGTCTATAGAAAGTCTCTACTTTATCTTGTCTCAAAAGCTTACGAAGAGAAGCGTGGTACACCGATACTTGGTATGCAGACTTTTAGTAAGAAGGTATCTAAGAAGCTAACATCAAATAGACTCAAGATACTCTATAGTGAAGGTAAAAGCGGTAATGAAAGACGTACACAAAGTGAGAGTCATGGAGGGTTTGACAATGACCCGGCGACTATGAACGATATCCTTGAACGTATACTGCAGAACACTCCAACCGTCAGTTTTACGGCAAAGAACTTAAAGTATTAGACAGACACCAAAGAGAGCAGATCATCAGGTATTCACCTTGTCCACATCTTACGGATACCTGCTCTCTCTTTATCTATCTTCGCACCCAACAGCCGTTCCCATAGTCTTATACCCGCCAGCTTTTCGACCAGTGTCGTTGGGACTAAGAATGTATCGAGAGACTGTTCGGACCTGGCATTGGGCAAGACAAATGACCACATATGTAACGTCCCTCTACTGTTCTCTGTCAACACAGACTTAAAATATGCATGCGGGATCGGTATGCTGACATCATTAGGGTCATCACTGCCTATGCTCTGCACCGGCTGGTCAAAATAGAAGATCGGACCACAGATGACGTAGGTCTCCAATACCTCCTCTCTCCTATCCAGCTCTCTGACTCTGTTCTCCAGCTCTTTCCAGATATCTCTATTGAAACGGGGATGTTGCGGAGACATATTTGATAGCAGGAACGTCTCACTGTTTTGCAGCTCTGTCTCTTTTTTGTTGGCACTTGCGACAAGATGACCACGGTCGTAACCGGAGCCGGCATAATCGATCAGATCGGCACGAAACATCTCCGGGATCCGATAATCCGGACGAAAGTTATCTGAACGATCTACGTCAAGACCATCAGGATCAACAATCTCCAAAGCCCATTTCGCCTGACGAAAATAGTAGGAATAGCCCAGCACGTAATGTCTGTTAAACATGATCTGATCTGCTGCAGGCATCCCATATCTGGTCTCACTTCTTAGATTCGGTATATGCATCACACCTCTTTCACTGACTTATAGGACTTGACTAAGAGCAGCACTCACCTTTTGATCCATGAGCCATTTACACAGATATAGGGACCCATCAAGGCCCCTTCCGGGTAGACTCTACCGTTATAGACACAATCAGCATAGAGAGTACCTCCCAACACTGACAACAATATGATGACAATGAC
>JAUWRZ010000456.1 GCA_030610325.1 Sulfurimonadaceae bacterium
GGATCGCCTTTATATTTTGCCTGAAGCTCTTTGACCTTCGGTGCGATCTCCTTCATCCTCTGCATGGAGACCATACCCTTGTATGTCAGCGGGTAAAGTACCATACGGATAAGAAGGGTAAGTGCGATGATCGCCCAACCCCAGTTGCCAAAGATACTCTCAAGCCACATCAGGACCTTGAACAGTGGTGCCGATGCGAATGTGAACCATCCATACTCAATAGCATTGACAAGGACAGGATCGATACTCTCAAGCTGCTTATAGTCTTTTGGCCCGATATACCCGCTAAAGAGCATATTGCCATGCCCCTCAAGGTAGACGATCGGATTGTCATCACGATCACGCTCGACTATCACATTGGTATCTGGCGTAAGTCCATAGAAGATAGAGGCGAAGTACTGGTCGAACGAAGAGGCAAGATGCACGCCTGAGAACGTCGCGCGGTTCTCGACATCACCATCTTCAAAAATAGTCGTCAGGTTATCACCAGCGTAGACCATAGCACCATGAACAGCCATCATCATCTGATTACCGTGCTCCGGATGCTGTCCTAGATAGATAAAGTAACGTCTCTCCTCGGAGAGGGCTACGGAGACATCATAATGTCCATCACTGTAAAGTGTCAACTTCTTCTCTAACGTGACCCCAGGCAGGGCCTGAGTCAATGTCACGATCGTCGACTCTCCCTCAGCTAATGTCACCGACTGGACATCACTGGTATAGGCAGTCTTTACAGCAGCCTGGTCAAGTGCCTCATCCGCAAAACGGACATAAAGCGGGATAGCACCGTTCTCAGGTACCATCTGAGTCGGATTACCGTCAGAGTCATTGTACTTCTCATCAAGTAGTAAGATAGAAGCAATACGGCCGAGTGTGTCGATCTTCATAGTGAAGTGATCAGCATCTACCGTAAGCAGCGTGTTCTGTGTATCTATAGCCGCTTTCTCATCCGTACGTACACTGTGACCGAGGTTCACAGTCTCAGTGACTACTGATCCTCCCTGTGCAGTCGTCGCTGCAGTCGGAGCATCTTGGATACCGACACCCTGAGCTGTCGTCGTAGTCACATTATGGTCTGCTCCGGCAGGCTGTTGCGGAGGGAAGAGAGATGTGTACCCCACAAAAAAGACGAAAGAGAGAAAGACTGCCAACAGAAGTCTCTGGTTTGGTGACATGTTGTCTAACATCATTAACCTTTATAATCAAAATTTTTTATGATAAAAAAACGGTCTTTTTCATTTGGGACCAGCCAGTATTTTATAGCATCGAGCTCAAGCTTTGTCGGCCTGCGGCACAGCTTATCCAATAAAGGATAGTCAATACCGCCTGGAAAAAGCTGATTACAGCTTAAGATCCGCGTAAATGAGTGATAAAAAGCGCTTGGTATGGAATTCTCTTCAAACTGCCATTTGGCATATTCGGAGCATGAGGGGTAGTAGCGGCAGCTTCCAAAGCCTATCACCGTTATAAAACGCTGATAGAACCCTAAAAGCTTAAGAAGATATCTTTTTATCATCTACCAATCCGCCCGTTCGTCTCAAAACATGTCTGAGGTCACGTTTTAAGGTCTCATACGAGACCTGGTCCATCGAAGCCTTTGCGACAAAGACATAACTGCCATCGTCAAGTGAGGTGCAGAATTCGGCAAATAGTGCCCGTAATCGCCGCTTACTGCGGTTTCTCACTACTGCATTACCCACTTTTTTACTGGCTGTGAACCCGATATTTCTTTTTCCCTTTGAGGGAAGATAAAAAAGGACGACAGAACGTGCATGCACGTTCTTGCCCCGTTTATAGACAAACTGAAATTGACCGTTTGTCTTTAACTTTACAAAACTGTTTACACAGTCAGTGATCTTCTGCCTTTTGCACGGCGTGCATTGATGATCTTACGGCCATTCTTTGTTGCCATACGTGCGCGGAATCCGTGTGTACGTTTACGTGGTGTATTATGCGGTTGATATGTTCTTTTCATAACATCCCCTAGTCATTGATTTTAGCTTGCAATAATAGTGAGATCTTACTTAAACATCGGTTAAGTTTACTGCAAGGTAGCCCCATCGACCACTATACTGCTTCACCGACTGTTGACTTTAGTGACACGGTGGTGTTCTCCGTAAGGTCTTGTTATATCCAGGACACCCATAGTGTCTGTAAAAGTGGATATTGGACCCCTGGGGAGTACCTCTAGAGTATTTCTTGCGATCTCTTCATCAAGGTTTTAAAAGGTGTAGGGTCTCATGATTTCTTTTGAACTTACTTTCCTTGTTCCTCAAGTCCCACTTGGTAATGTTGCAGACTACTATTCAAACACTACTCAACCCACATACCCATAGACCAAGGTGTATACTAGCAAATAAAATTTGGA
>JAUWRZ010000298.1 GCA_030610325.1 Sulfurimonadaceae bacterium
GTCTATGAAAAGGCGAAGGAACTCGGTATCGACGCTTTTCAGGGTTACTACATACATGAACCGGAAGTCAATGTCTTGAAAGATGACAGATGAGATATCTTTTAGCTGTAGTGGCCCTGGGTATCGCTTTGATGGGCTATTTTCTCTATAGCAGCCACAAAGAGACTAAGCTTGCACCTGATTTTGTCGGTATGCAGAGTTGTCAATCATGCCATCCACTTCAGCATCAGAGCGTTATCCACACCCTTCATCCTACTATCTTCAGACCAGTGACCTCGCAAGAGCAGATAGTCGGTGATTTCTCTACAGAGAACCCTTTAGTGACCTTTAAAAAGGAGGATATCGAGTTTGTCGTCGGTTCCAAATGGGAACAGGTCTATATGCGTATGATAGACGGTGACCAGTACCCTTTTCCGGCCAAATGGATGGTCACGACACAGCAGTGGGTGCCGTATAAGACCCATGACTGGATGGAGACTCCTGCCTCTACTAAATGTAACGGCTGTCATACCACCGGTTACAGTAAAGATGACCACAGTTTTAATGAGTTTGGTGTCAAGTGTGAGGCTTGTCATGGCCCGGCAAGTCATCATGTCGCCCATCAGAAGATGAACAGATCGCTGGAATGCCGTATCTGTCATCAGGAGCATAAAGAGTATACAGACGACATCATCGTCTCACAGAAGTCCTCCGTCTGTGGTCAATGCCATAGCCGGGGACAGACGACCATCATAGATAAAAGCGGGACAAAGACTCTCTTCAACTTTCCATTGGAGTATCTCCCCGGTGCAGACCTAAACAGCAGTTTTATCCAGACGACACTGCAAAATGACACTAAAGGAAAAAACTGGTGGGGAAGTGGGGTCTCTAAAAACCGTCACCAGGAGTATGCTGATTTCTCCGTCTCAGACCATGCGAAGTCACTTGAGCACCTCCATACAAAAAAGAACCCTCATGGTACCAAAAAGAGCGATGACTGCCTGAGATGCCACTCTCAGGACTACCGCTCTGCCAAAAAGGGAGAGAAGCCTACACTTGAGAGTGCAAGACTGGGACTCACCTGTGTCACCTGCCATGAACCACATGGAGCAGACCGGCAGATAGGGACAAAGAGATCACTGGCCGATAGATGTTCAGAGTGTCATGTCGGCAGTAAAGCGTCATCTCAGGAGCATACACCCTGTCCAAGCACGGAAGTCGGTTGTGTGGATTGCCATATGCCCTATATCATCAAAAGTGGTGGCAGCTACCCCATCCGCTCTCACGCATTTAAGATCATCCCCCCTGAGGCATCGGAAAAGTACCAGATGCCAAACTCCTGCCAAAACGGCAGTTGTCATCAAGACCAGTCACTCAAATGGGCGATGGACGCTTACGACTCTTTTTATAGAGGGTCAAAGTACCCGACTCTGGCAGAACAGCTAAAGAGCAGCTCTCCATGAAGATCCGCATCCCCTTAGGGGTCAAGTTTGGCATCATCACGATGTCGGCACTCATACTGACCATGCTACTTTCGACTTACCTGGTCACAGATAGATTTCATAAGACGACTATGAACATCATCAATGAGGAGTTTGAGCAGACGATGACACTTGTAGAGAACTATTTTGACCTGCTTGAACAGAGTAACTACTTTTTTGCCAATAGCCTGTCACAGGATAAAAGGCTCAAAGCTCTTCTTGAGGATGGGTCTGAACAGCAGATACAGGGGTACCTGGAAGCTCAGCGAGAAGCCATGCGACTCGATGAGATCGTCATCCTCGACAGACAGGGAGACCTTATGAGACAGACCGGTTTCTTACCTTTTTCCGGAGTCAATATCAACCATCATGATCTCGTCCATAAAAGCTTTGAGCAGAAGCGGTTCTTTAGCGGTATCTTACGCCAGGAGGACACCTTCTCCTTTTATACTACAGCACTCATCAAGACCGATGAGAAGATAGAAGCTTTGGTGATGGTCGGACTGGGGATCAGTAACCGAATGATGGAAGGCATCAGAAAAAATACGACGATGGAGCTGAGTATCGTCGGTGACAGGGTCATGGCAGCGACATCCATACGACAAGATGGGGAGGCTATAGGCTCACTGCCTGTCAACTATCTGAGGTACCTCTGGTTACTTGAGGACTCGACACGAATACTCTCCAGCAAGATCGATGGAAACGAGTACTTTATCAAAGCCCGTAACCTAAAACAGATAGACAACAGTACGAATGCATCACTTATGCTGGCCTATGATAATCAGTACTACCATCAGGGCATCGAGGAGTTGCAGACACTGCAATACAAACTTCAGGCAGCTACACTCTTTTTTATCTTACTGGTCGTCTCACTGCTGGGACACCATCTTCAACGCCATTTTTCTAAGCTTATCTCCGGGATGAACCGTGTACGTACCGGGAAATATGACCAGATCGTCGAGATGCCCACAGGTGATGAGCTCGAAACACTCAGTAACCATTTCAATGTGATGACTCATGCCATTGCCACACAAGAGGAGCAGCTAAAGGCTTATGCCTCTTCTCTTGAAGGAGAGGTAAAAAAACGTACGGCAGAGATAAGCCTGCGTAATGGATACCTTCAGGCGATACTCGATCAGCAGAGTACCATGATCATTGCCATAGAGAACGACACCATCTCTTTTACCAATCGTTACTTCCTTGACTTCTTCGATGCGGCATCACTTGATGAGTATCGTGACTCTTATGAGTGGGGATTACTTTTAGGATGTCATTCAGAGCAGGATAAGCAACTGGGCATCAATCACTGTATCCATGATGTCATCACACGCCCTGAGGATCAACAGCAGGTCATATTGACAACACTCACAGGTGAGCAGAAGGTCTTTCAGCTCCATATCACCAAGATCCATGAACTCTCTTATCTCATCACACTACAAGACATCACGACCTTCAAGACAGAGGAGGAGCGGCTCTATACCCAGGCGACCAGGGACCAGCTCACCGGACTTCTAAATCGGCACAACTTCGACGACCTCTTTGAACAGATCGCTTTGCAGGCTGAACATACAAAACAGTATATTGCCTTTGTCCTGGCCGATATCGATGATTTCAAGAAGATAAACGATATATATGGTCACCAGGTCGGGGATGATACGCTCGTCACATTAGCATCACTCTTACGAGAGCATACAAGGAAGAACGACCTTTTGGTGCGCTGGGGTGGTGAGGAGTTTGTCATAGTGATGCTTACCAACAGTCTCAAACAAGCGCAAGTGATCATGGAGAAACTTCGAATACATATCGCAGATCACCGTTTTGAGCATATCGATCATCTGAGCTGCAGTCTGGGGCTTACCCTCTATCATAAAGACGAGACAGTCGAGACACTCTTCTCACGTGCAGACGAGGCTCTCTATAGCGCCAAATCCAAAGGCAAGAACAGAGTAGAGCTCCGATAGAGAACTCCTCTCTCTCAACCCTATATATCACGAAAATAGTTTCTAGAAGTTCCAAAATACCTTAACACTGAGCTAACACTCACTCCGTTATTATTCATCATACAAATACGAATAATAAGGAACTATCATGAAAGAGAATAGACGCGAGTTTTTATCCAA
>JAUWRZ010000460.1 GCA_030610325.1 Sulfurimonadaceae bacterium
CAGTTACGCCATCGTCGCTCTTGTCAAACGTTACCGTTTCGATGTACTTCACCTTAATGACTGGCAGACAGCCCTGAGCGCACTGCTTGTGCATAAAGACCCGGACCTAAACACCAAGATGGTCTTTACCATCCACAATCTTGCCTATCAGGGTATCTTCGATCACCATATGCTCGGAGCCCTTGGTATCTCGGATGAGTATTTCACTATGGACACGCTGGAGTACTATGGCAATATCAATCTGATGAAAGCCGCCATCGCTTATGCGGACAAGATCACGACGGTGAGTCCACAGTATGCCAAAGAGATCGTGACTCAAAAGTACGGCAACGGTCTGGAGGGGTTTTTACAGCATCATCAGGAGAAGCTCGTCGGTATCCTTAACGGCATCGACAGCACGCACTTCTCTCCCAAAGATGACGAGGCTCTTGCCAAACGCTACGATAGCAAGTCATTAATTGGTAAAAAAGAGAATAAAAGATCCTGTCTTAAAGAGACCGGGCTAAAAGATGTGGAGCGACCACTGTTTGTCTTCATCGGCCGTCTTGTGGCGCAAAAAGGGATAGACATCCTTACCGGCTCACTCAGTGAGATCGCTTCACTACCCATCAACATCCTTATACGCGGTGAGGGCGAGGAGCAGTATCGTAAAGAGCTGAAGCAACTTGCCAGTGAGCATGAGAACATCAGCTTTATCTATGGCTATGATGAGGCGATCTCTCACCGCATCTACGCATCAGCCGACTTTCTGATGATGCCTTCACTTTATGAGCCCTGCGGTCTTAACCAGTTGATCGCGATGCGTTACGGGACCATGCCTATAGTACGTCGTACCGGTGGCCTTAAAGACAGTGTCCTGCCGATCGTCGATTTTGACGATAGTTCGAAAAGCGGTTATGGTCTTGTCTTTACAGAAGCATCATCAGATGCTTTGAGCACGACAGTAGAAAGGGCCCTCGAACACTACGCAGACAAGCGTTCGTTTAACAGAGTGATACGTCACAACATGCACGTGGACCTCTCCTGGGGCGATCGTGCAAAGGAGTACTTCACTCTCTACACCACTCTCTTAGGCAAGAGAGCATGAACACCTTTAAGAGCAGATATCTACCCCAGATGATGACCTATACCGACCTACAATCCAAAACAAAGAAGAGAGCATGAACAAAAGTCTAAATATCCTTATTGCAGCTGCAGAAGTCGTCCCCTTTGCCAAGACCGGTGGACTCGCTGATGTGGCAGGTGCACTTCCAAAGGCGCTTAAAAAGCTGGGTCACAATGTGATCGTGGTCATGCCTCGCTACTACTCTATCGACACTTCAGAGCTGACACTGCTTGAAGGAGCGATGGGCGTACCGATGGGACCGATGGGCGAGTTCTGGTCCGGTGTCTATGAAGGTACACTGCCAAACAGTGAAGTACCTATCTATTTCATCGATTATGAGGCGTTCTATGGCCGAAAAGGGCTTTATGAAGAGGATGGCTTCTCCTATGGCGACAATGATAACCGCTTTATCTTTCTCTCAAAAGCGGCGATGCAGCTGTGTAAGAAGATCGGATTCAAGCCTGATATCATCCATGCCAATGACTGCACACCGCAGCGATGCCGCTGCTGAGAAACACCCGTTATGCCTGGGATGAGACCTTTGCCAATGCAGCTAGCGTACTCACCATCCACAACATGCAACACCAGGGCTACTTCTTTAAAGGCGGTATCGATGTGATGGAGATCGGCTGGGAGCATTTTAACCCTAATGAGCTTGAGATCCATGATGGTATCAACCTGCTAAAAGGGGGCATAGCCCATGCAGACGCCGTGACGACAGTCAGCCGAAAATACGCTTCGGAGATCAAGACACCGGAGTTTGGTTTTGGTCTGCAAGAGCATATCAAGACACATGCCCATAAACTCTATGGCATCCTCAATGGTGTCGATTATGAGGAGTGGAGCCCGGAAGTCGACCCAATGATCCCGGCGAACTACAGTGTCGATGACATGTCCGGAAAAGCTATCTGTAAGAGCGAGCTTCAAAAACGTTTCGGTCTGCCCGAGCGTGATGATGTACCTCTCATAGGTTTTGTCGGACGCTTTGCAGAGCAAAAAGGGATAGAGCTTATCGCCAGTACCATCGAGGGGCTGCTTCATCTTGACGCGCAGATCATCATGCTCGGGACCGGAGAAAAGTGGGCAGAGGGCTTCTTTAGTAAGATCGCCGACCAGCACAGCGACCGGTTTGCCAGCTTCATAGGCTATAACAACGAACTGGCCCACATGATAGAAGCGGGAAGTGATCTCTTCTTGATGCCATCACTCTTTGAGCCATG
>JAUWRZ010000224.1 GCA_030610325.1 Sulfurimonadaceae bacterium
AGAGGAGAGAAGATATATCATGGGATAGAGATCAGAAGATATGAAGGATCCTGATCTCCAAATGCCTTGAATCTAAGGAAGACAGTCAACAGTATAATCAAAAAGATCGTCACACTTTGTCATGATCCCTATTTTTATACCAACCCCCGCTAAGGAGTACTGCTTTAAATAAGAGAGAAGCTATTAGCTATAAGGCAAGTCTTTGCACCCCAGGAGCACTTTGTCGCTTCGCTCGGGCGCCAACTGACTGGTCAATCCAAGAAGGCCTAACGCAGTAGATGATGGCTTATCTTTTACCCGAAGGGCGAGCATAGTGTGTCATATTGCTTCGTTAGAAGCCCTTGAAGCTACCAGTAGCTCCTGCGGACTTCTGCCTCGCACTCTAACACACTATGCTCGTTTAAAGTAGCACCCCTTAACGGGGATTGGTATGAGAAGCAGATAAGCTCCAAAGGGTCGAGTATATAGTGAAAGACAGTAAGGCCTTCAACGCCGATGGAGACAACTGGGGTTATGCAAGGTTTATCAAGAAAGGGGATAGCTTTGAGAGCTGGAAGAAGGGGACACAAGGGTGTATCAGCTGTCACAGTATCGCAAAAGAGAATGACTATCTCTTCACTAAGATGCAATCGACATTCCACTAGATGAGACATAAAATACTGATAGTCGAAGATGAACCTGACATCGTCGCACTAATATCCAATAGGTTAGATAAAGAGAAGTATGATGTGACAGTCGCTTTGACTGGTGATGTAGCCCTGCACTTAGTGAAGACCCAAGAGTTTGACCTGGTCTCTCTAGACATCATGCTCCCAAAGGTCGATGGTCTGACTATTTGTACAGAGCTAAGAAAAGAGAATAAAAAGACACTCATAGTCATCGTGAGTGCGCTAGATCTGAGTGAGAGTAAAGAGAACGCTTACAGTCTGGGGGCTGATGATTACATCGCTAAACCGTTCTTACCTAAACTTCTTGCCCTTAAGATGGCATCTCTACTTCAAAGAAGATCTGAGATGCTCGACTCAAGTATGAAGTCTAAAGAGATAGTGCGACATAACATGGCACTGCAGAGATTTTTTGTCAACGACAAAGAGTTACAACTGACACCAAGTGAATATATGATCTTCGAAACGCTATTTAGTAATCCTATAAAGATATTTTCCAAAGATGAACTCTCTCAAATACTCTACAATGAGGATCTTGGAAATATTGATAGAGATGGAGTGCGGACACACATATATACTTTACGAAAAAAAATATCTGAGACTACTGACAAAGAGATCGTAAAAACGGTAAGAGGTATGGGTTTTACCCTCTATGAGAACTAAAGGAAATATTTGAGTATTAAATACAAAATATTATTGCCATTGCTCTTTATGGTCTTTTTTGCCATAGGGACGATCAGTTATATCTATGTGCATTACATAGAAGAGTACATAAAGAAGACCTCTTTAGAACAACTCGAATCCCTTGGAAGTGTTACAGAGGACAAGGTCGATCTCTATATTCAACAGATGCAAGATAAGATAGAACTCTTCAACACTCGTATGTATCTCTACAACAGACTTACGGAGTATGACAAGAGTAAAAGTAAAGAGGTCAAAAAGATAGTCGAAGAGATACTGGAGTTTGCCTATTCAAAAGAAGAGGATATTATAGATATAGTCATATTAGACGCAAACTCTAAGATAATCGCTTCAAAATCAAAGAGTGTAAGTCCAAAGAACAGGTTTATTCAAAACATATCAACACAGACACAACAGATAGAACTACAATTTCTCAACAATAAAACAGCTCCTTTACTCTACATAAGTGCTCCCATATTTAAAGGAAAGAAGTTGATAGGTACATCTATCTTTATCATCAAACTGACTTACCTAAATAGTATTCTTACCAATAGTGTAGATATTGGTAAGACCGGTGAGATCTTCATGGGTAGTAAAAATGGCTCAGACCTCATACTGTTTACCCCACTAAGATCCTCTTCTTACCCCATAGTCTGCACTAACAAAGACTTTAATGCTTACATCCAGACTCAGAACAGGACAAGAGAACATACGCATAAGACAATCGAAAAAGCAGTGGACTATCAGAGGATTCCCGTTGTCGCATCTCTACACTATAACAAAGCACTCAAGGCGATCATAGTCGTCAAAAAAGATATAAAAGAGCTTATGGAGCCTATCGAAAAGATAAAGCAGTATCAACTTGTCATCTTGTTTATTACTCTTATGTTTATCGTTCTGGCAAGTCTGTTGATCTCACAGCATATGATACGAGTCATCAAGAGCATATTAAGGATCACATCAAATATATCAAATGGGCAACTCGAAGAGCGAATAGAGATATTTACAAAAGATGAGTTGGGAGACCTTGCCAAATCGGTAAACAAGATGGCTGACTTTATGCTAAACGCCAATGAGATATCTGAAGCCAAGGTCGTAGAACAGACAAGACTCCTACAAGAGAGTAATGAAAAGCTCAAAGATCATAACGAGAGCTTAAGCACTATCATAAAGTCTCTTTCACATGACATCAAAACACCACTCACCATCATGGATGGTTATTTAGAAGAGTTGGATGATGGTCTAATAGAGTGTGAGGACCTACCAAGAGTCACAGCAATACTAAAAAGAGAGACTGCCTACCTAAATGAACTCACTACTGAAGTGATCGGCTACATCCAGTCTAAAGAGATCACAAGCAATAGACAAGAGCTCATCTACTTAAAGGGATTTCTCGAGACCGAGGTCTATCCTCTCCTTCGCGTTGGAGACAGCGTGGGACTTAAGTGCGAGATCGATGAGACCGCATCTATTACATTTAACCGTACGGCTTTAAAAAAGATCTTGATCAACCTCTTACACAATGCCAGTAAATATACGGACAGTGGCTCCATCATAACAAAAGTAAAAGATAAGAGAGTAGTAGTCGAAGATACTGGGATCGGGATAGACCCTCGATTCTCTCAGACGATCTTTGAACCATTTTTTGGATTAGACGAAAGTAGGAACAGAGAGAAAAATGGTTTTGGATTGGGTCTGGCTATAGCTAATAACTTAGCACATAATAATGGGTATGAACTCTTGCTCGACACCTCTTATGAAAATGGCTGTAGGTTTGTTTTACAGGAGTCTTTGAACAAAGAGAAGAACGGAAAATAGATGCATGTCGAGTAGCGACTATAGAAGACCTAGGTGCTCTCTTTAGGTCACTCCTGTTTTGAGATATCCAGGACCTCACCATCGAGAGGGATATAGACCTTATCTAAAAGAGTGTTCTTTATCAGCTCACTTTTAAGCTCTTCTCGTGTGATGGGGCAGTGATTAAGTGCTTCGAGGTGGTTGGCTATCACCTTACCTGGAGAGAGTCTGATAAACTCCATTATCTCATCCATAGACATCAATATCTCGCCACCCATATCCAGACTGGCATTTCCCGCAGCGACGACAGTAATATCGGGGCTTAGCTCTTTTAAGGCCTTTTTGACCTCTTCAGTGAGGACAGTGTCTCCACTTATATAGAGTGATGGCTCATCCGGAAGTCGTAGAAAGTATCCGGCACCGTTGGCCATGAACCTGTGCATCCAACCGTGACCATGCCGAGCCGGGATGGCTGTGATATCTCCACCTAAAAATGGTGTGGAGTCCCAATACTTCAGTTCGACCTCTACATCGAGGTTGTTTTTTCTCAAGTAGGAAGCATCCTCGCTAAGAGAGACTACAGGTATGCTCTTTTTTTGCAGATAGTTCTTGCCGGCCTTATCAAGATGATCGGTGTGACTTAGCAGTTCGATCCCCCATTTTTGTGAATGGGTGATGAGACAGTGTGTGACCTTGGCCAGGATGTGTGAAGCGTTCTCGGGCAGTGGGACCAGAGGGTTCTTTTTCATCTTATGTCTGACGTAGGCAAATGGTGGCAACTCACCGACTCCACTAAGCATAGGGTCGATCAATAGGTACTTCTCACCGGACTCGATGACAAATGTCGCATTTCGTAAGTGATGTATTCTCATGCTCTTCCTTATGGGCCTTATCTTTTGTAATAGTATCTATCGCATACTATGATGTCAAGCACTTACAGTATGGCAATATGAGACATGGGGAGTTGAGAAAAGTGATTCTAAAGATCACACTGTGAACACTTCTCTGGAGGTGATCGAACTGACTGCTTTTCTTTCTGTCTCAAAGAGTGGACGGCCTTTGACATCCTGGACAAATCCCAACATCCCGCTGTAAGAGGCAAGCTCGATCGGGCGTCTATGTAAAGCTCGTTTTGCCAATACTTTATCTACCGTACTCTTGTCAAGGCTCAAGATAGAGTGGGCCTCGATCTGCTCAAGGAGAAGGGCAGTCTGCTCTGCATCTTGAGCAAAAAGCTTCGCCGCCATAACAGAGGCCGTCTCAGTCTGTAGTCCATTCTCCTCAAGTCGTTTAGCGGTGCGGGCGATGACACTTTTCGCCTGTTGTCTCATCGATTCTAGTGGGAGTGCTTTTTGTTCTGCCGGGATCTCCAGTGGAGCGCCTGTGAGGAGTAGGAT
>JAUWRZ010000373.1 GCA_030610325.1 Sulfurimonadaceae bacterium
AAGTGATTTTCGTTACCGAAAAGCGGCAGAGGCTTACGGCATGCTTCTCGATGATGGTCCATTGAAAGGGCTATTTGCCAGAGCGATCTTTATCGTAAAGGATGGTCAGGTCATCTATAGACAACTCGTTCCGGAGATCACCGAGGAACCGGACTATAAAGCAGTCTACCGGGTACTTGACGCCCAGTCATAGTTCTGTATACCTTTATATTGATCTGATGGTGTCAACGGACAGTATCAAGGAATGGTAAAGGTTTGAGACGAGCAACCCTAGAGCAGATCTGTCCTATGCCATCTCAAAGCATAGGATGCAAACAGTGCGGGCCCGAACGAAGTGACAAACTACTCTCGGGGTGGAGGCCTTCTGTAGCTATTGATGTGATCTTACTCCCTAAGATCATGCTCCCAGCATGATCTTTTAACGGGAGATATCGTTTGTCTTTTCTAAGAGAAAAAGGAAAAGATGACAAGCGGTGTATAGATCACCAGCCCTATATAGGGCATAAGCGGATGCAGAGGTGCCTGCATCATCATACTCATCTCCTGTGATATCTCACGCTTCTCAAATATCTGTTGGATCAATAGTACTTTTATTACCAGGTCGATGGTCTTTATCAACAGCATCAGCAGCGCTGAAGTGTTGTAGTCTGTCGCCATCACCAGCCATATGGAAAAATAGAAGGTCGGGTGCAGGATAAAGAACCATAAGATGCTTTTTTGATAGTTCATATGCATCCGTATTAACATCTGCATCATATTTTCAGCTTTTTGCCACTGTATCTCAAAGAGTTCAAGGATGATATAGACGATGATGGTCGTGTAGAGAGTTTCCATGGGGTTCTTTATGTTCTGGTATTGAGGTATGAAATCATAACATAGATAAAATGGTTCTCTGGGTACAATAACGATTATATTGTACCCCATCACATGATCGGGGTCAGACTGGGGCAGATCATCGAATATTATACGTATACAAATGAAGACGGTAAAGCAGTAAAGACAGAGACGGACCTTGGACTTCTTGACGAGGACTTACAAGAGTATCGGCCCTGGCTTGGCTGGGTGTTTATAAAGATCCACTCACCTGATGAAGCGGGTTGGTGCAGTACGCCGGAGTGTGATCTACTGCTCGGTCTGCAAAATGATCTGACAGGACTTCTCAAAGAGCAGCGTGACGCTATCAACAGTGGTGTACGGATGCAAGATGGCTGGCTGGAGCTCTTCTTCTATCTTCCTACCGCCAAGAAGTTTGCCAACACTGCTGCTGAGGTGATGAGAGGGTATGGCAAGTATAGTTTTGAGACAGGGACGTCAAAAGATGCGAACTGGAACCATTACCGGCGTGAGCTCTATCCTGATGCACTGATGCTTCAGCAGATAAAGAGTCGGATCATCATCGATGAACTTTTGGCTGCTGGTGATGATCTTTCACAGCCACGAGAGGTGGAACACTATCTCTTCTGTCAGACGGAAGCGCAGATCGGCAGAGTTGCTGAGGCTTTGAGTGCATCAGGCTTCGTACTCAAAGAGATGATCGATCAGGAGGGTGAGTTCTCTTATGGAGTCATCCTTCGTAAGAGCCATGAGTTGAGTGAGAAGAGTCTGATGGAGCTGACCCGCGGGCTTCAGGAAGCTGTGCAGAGTGAACATGGCATCTATGAAGGGTGGAGTACTACCCTGGCTACATGAGAAAGATCACTTCCATCGGGGGTTACCTTCCCTATATACTGGCCCTGTTCCTAAATGCTTTTACTGATCTCGGCCATAAGATCATCATCCAAAACACAGTCTTCAAGATCTATGATGAACAGACTCAGATAGTCCTGACCGCGATCGTCAACGCACTGATCTTATTGCCGTTCATCATGCTTTTTACCCCTTCTGGCTTTTTAGCCGATAAGTTTCCCAAGCATAAAGTCATGCAGTATACAGCGCTCTTCTCTGTAGTGATCACCATACTGATCACCATGACCTACTATCTGGGTTGGTTTCAGGCGGCATTCGCGCTTACTTTTTTGATGGCGATGCAGAGTGCGATCTACTCACCGGCAAAATATGGCTACATCAAAGAACTCGTTGGCGAGAGACGTCTTAGTACGGCAAATGCCACGGTACAGGCAGCTACTACGATCGCCATACTTGCCGGGATCATCGTCTATTCGGCACTTTTTGAGAGTAGCTTGAGTAGTGCGTACAGTGATGAGTCAGAGGTACTTAGGCAGATCGCGCCATTAGGCTGGTTGCTGGTGATCGGTGCACTCATAGAGTTCTACGCGGTATCACGTCTGCCAGACAAGATGGCGGCACCGGTCAAAAAGCACTTTGAGTTTAAAAGGTACAAAAACGGCAGTTACCTACGCAAGAACCTGAAGACCATAACCCGAAAACCGAGGATCTTCTACTCTATTGTCATCTTGTCGATCTTCTGGTCACTCTCACAGGTGATCTTGAGTGTGTTTGGTGCCTACGCGAAAAGTGAACTGGGAATCGACAATGCACTTGTCGTACAGGGGGTCATGGCGCTTGCTGCGGTAGGTATCATCAGTGGTTCGGTCTTGGCGGCTTATCTCTCAAGGCACTACATCCATAACGGCCTTATCCCTCTTGGTTCGCTTCTTGTGGCAGTGAGTCTGGGACTCTTTTTAAGCGCAGAGGATATCGGCGCCATCGCATTGCTCTTCTTGATCTTTGGGACAGGCTTTGGTATGGTGATCGTACCATTAAACGCATACATACAAAAAGAGTCGCCCCGTATTCATCTTGGGACGATACTTGCAGGCAACAATTTCATACAGAACATCTTGATGACAGCCTCATTGGCGTTGACGACACTTTTCGCCTATTATGGGCTGAGTGCTTATGGGCTATTTATCATACTCTCTGTTGTATCTGCAGTCACCTTGGTCTACCTCGTTCGTAAAGAGATGGCGATGTTCTTATGGCTGCTGCTTGAACTCTTTTTC
>JAUWRZ010000372.1 GCA_030610325.1 Sulfurimonadaceae bacterium
AGTAGAGAAGATCTGGTTGGAAGTGATCTCATAAAGACTTTTTATCTCCTCTTTGCCCATGATATCTGCCTGATAGAGATCGGTCAGATAACCCTTAAGCTCCTCTTCGCGTATCTGGAGCTTATCGGAGATGATATTGCCCAGGACTTTCAGTGAAGGAAGCTGCTCTTGTAAAAAGGCACTGTTGTTCTTACTGCCAACATAGACGATGTTCTGATAGCTCACCTCTTTCAGATACGCTATGAGTCGTTGATCAAAGATGTTCTCAACACTGTCTATACCTCCAACGATGATGACCACATCGATCATCTCACGCGGAGGCACGGCCTCCTCTATCTTCGGATAGAGCACCGTGTCTATGATGTTGATACCGGAGTTAAAGGCGATGTTCACCGCATACTTGAGACTAAAAGAGTTAGTCAACCCAATGATCAGCGTACTGAGACCGCCATTGGCAGAGCTGCAGATATGGATATCCTCTTTCGTATACTCTCCGATGACACTGCTGCATTCACGTTTAAGGTCATCGATGATGTCTATATCGAAATTGCGGAAGTGCTGACCGATCTTGCCATCTTCACTGATCTTAAAGTAGGTACTTCCTACATCTATAAGGAGCTTACTCATAACATCACCCCGATATCTCTGATTATCTTGTCGACGACCTTCTCACCCTCGGCAAGCCTTATCTTGGAGCGCTCAAAGGCAAAACTCTTCTCCGAGATAGGCACCTTTCCCTTATTGTAGATGCGGATGTTACTCTCATCATCACGTACCGTGATCATCTCATTGGCATTGATGATATGTGGCGAGAAAGGGATCTCTATATAACCCTTTTTGATGGAGTTGAAGACCTGTCGCCACATCGTGTCGGCACCGTCGTTAAAGACCGCTTCGAGGATCTCATGGACCTCGTTCGTCAGGTTCTCCTCTTCCTCTTCATCACTTACCGCAGGAATGCCTTTTAGCATGTTCAGTGTATATTTCACACTCGCGACAGCCAGAGCATTCGCCTCTTTTGTCGGGATACCAAAGGCTTCGTTACGGGTCTTGGTGATGATCTTATCTGCACCGACCATAGCTGCGATGACTGTGCTGGTAGTGATCAGCGAGTCCGAATAGGATTTATTGTACGGAAAGGCACCCATCCACTGATGATAGACAAGGTTGATCGTCGCGTCCTGATGACCAAACTTGTCGGCGTAGTGTCTGGAGAGCTTTTTGATGACATTAGAGGAGACGATGTCTTGCATCATGGAGCCCGTCTGCGAAAAACTGACAGAGAAGGACTTGACACCCTCTTCAAGAGAAAGTAGCATCTCGATGATCTGGATGACGATGACGATAGCCGGTGGTTGCATGGTCGCACTGAGCGGTCCAAAAGACTCCCGGTTGATAGGTTCATTGAGTTCGGAGTACTTTGCAGTGACGCGCTCGACATATTTCCAGTAAAGGAAAGCCTTGTCCATCGGAAAGTTCTTGGAGTACGGCAGCAGATAGGTGATGGGGCCACCCTCGATCTCAAAGATACCTGAGGCAAGGGCCATCTCGACAAGCAGTCTGGCATCAGGTGTACCGTGACGCAGACTGACCGGGGTGTTGTAGTGCGTGATCATCTTGCGTGTGGTACGATAACCGTGATTGACCAGCGGATAGCCATTTAGCATGTCCACATCGTTCTCTTCAGAGAGTGCCAGCATCTTCTTCGCGCTGGCATAGTCGTTGAGGCGGGTATTGCTATCAATGGTCAGCGGCAGGACATCGACATCAGACTCTTTGAACTCGCGATAGAGCTCAAAGACTTTGTCATAAGTCGGAAAGCCACCACGAGGCTGTACCAGCATGTGATCTGCATGTTTGAACTTATGGGAGATAAAGAGGTCTTTGCTTGCCCCTTTGATAAAGGCTTCGACCTCATCAAAATCGAAGTTATCGATGTACTCGTTCTTGACGATGATCTCACGTTCACGCTGCAGCAGACTCATCGTCTCTCCTTCAGATGTGCTTCGAGCATATCGAGGCCCTCATTGAGGTCGATCTGATGAAAGACGAGGTCAAAGCCATAAGCACGATATTTTGGCCCAAGCTCCTCAGCATCCATCTCACCGACACCCAGGTTTCCACCTATCATAAAGACGACTTTACTGAGGTCATACTGACTCTTTATCAGATTCAGGTCACGACACCACCCTTCTGCTTCCCCATTGAGTGAGGAGATAAGCAAGACATCTGCATCCGTCTCGATGACCGCATCCATAAACTCTTCGAGATAGGTGTTCACCCCCAGATTAAAGACCTCAAAGCCTCGCTCTTGCAGGGAGATATCTATCAATCTGTTGGCAACGACATGGATATCGTTTCCGACAACACCTGTTACTACTTTCATGCATCTGCTTTATATAAAATTGCGTGAGTTTATCTAAGGGCACCTCTAAAGACCCTGAACATCGTCAGGGTCTTTAGAGGTGCCCTATAGTTTAAGAGTAGTCTAAACAAATAGAGGAGTCTGTTGTAGGCATAGATGCACGCTTTGTAACGACCGATGCCACCAACATCACACATACACAAGAAATGTACTTAATGTGTATGATCTTAAGATATAGTTAGTTAAAATTAGTTAAGTTTAATTAAGCTAAGTGTATGAATGTAATTTTTTGCAATGACCAAGGAGTCTGCATCATGACGATAAAACAAAAGCTCAACCTGTTAGTCCTACTGACGACTATCTTTATAGTCCTAAACATCGCCAAGACTGTCAATGACACTGTGATCGAGAAACAGCGTCTGACAGAGGTCAGTGTACTAAACGGTCTTTCCAAGAAGCTGAGTCTCCTTATCCATGAGACCCAGAAGGAACGTGGTGCCAGCGCCGGTTTTATTGGCTCCAAGGGTAAAAAGTTTGTCGACATCCTTCCCAAACAGCGTCGCAGTACAGATGAGCGTCGTAACGAATATAAAGTCTATCTA
>JAUWRZ010000242.1 GCA_030610325.1 Sulfurimonadaceae bacterium
CGTCTTAAGTCAATGGTGCCCTTAATCGACATTGGGTATAATCTCAAAAATAATATTTAGGACGATTCTATGAGTACTGATGCATCAAAAAAAGCTTTTGAAGAGGCGCAGGCGCTGATACCCGGTGGAGTGAACTCTCCGGTCCGTGCCTTTAAAAGTGTTGGTGGGACACCGATCTTTATCAAAGAGGGTGAGGGCGGTCATCTGATCGATATCGATGGTAACAGTTATGTCGATTATGTCCAGAGCTGGGGTCCGCTGATCTTTGGTCATAGAGATGAACATATCGAAGCAGCAGTCATAGAAGCGGTGAAGCATGGGCTGAGTTTCGGTGCGCCTACACTGGCAGAGACAGAGCTGGCGGAAGAGGTAGTGTCGATCTTTGACTCCATAGACAAAGTACGTTTCGTCTCCAGTGGTACCGAAGCGGTGATGAGTGCTATCCGTCTTGCTCGTGGCTATACCGGCAAAGATGATATTGTCAAGTTCGAGGGTTGCTATCATGGACACAGTGATTCACTTCTGGTCCAGGCTGGTTCTGGTCTGGCTACCTTCGGCAATCCAAGCTCTCCCGGAGTCCCTGCTGATTTTACCAAACATACCCTGCTGGCAAAATACAATGATATAGAGAGTGTCAGAAAATGCTTTAATGATAGCAGTGACATCGCTTGTATCATCATCGAACCTATCGCAGGGAACATGGGTCTTGTCCCGGCTGATAAACTCTTCCTTACGCAGCTTCGTGAACTATGTGATGAACACGGCGCCCTGCTGATCTTTGATGAAGTGATGAGTGGTTTTCGAGCGACGCTTTATGGTGCAGAGAGTATCACTGGTACGACACCGGACATCATCACTCTCGGTAAGGTCATCGGAGGCGGTATGCCGGTCGGTGCCTTTGGTGGAAAACGTGAAGTGATGGCACAGCTTTCACCTGAAGGTCCTGTCTATCAGGCTGGTACACTAAGTGGTAATCCTGTAGCGATGGCAGCAGGCCTTGCTGCAGTGCGTAGATTAAAGTCCAACGCACGTCTTTACCCGATACTCGAAGCGCGTGCTACACGTCTGGTGGAGGGTATGAAAGAGGCAGCAGCCAAGCATGGCATCACGTTGCAGACAGATGTCCGTGGTTCGATGTTCGGCTTCTTCTTCAACACTACCAAGGTAAAAGACTTTGATGATGCGGCAGCGTCAGACCTGGAGCTGTTTGCAAAGTTCCATGCGGGTATGTTGGCTAAAGGCTACTACTTCGCCTGTTCACAGTTCGAGACGGGCTTTATCTCTACGGCTACAACAGATGAGATGATAGAGAAGACGATAACCGCGGCAGATGAGCTCTTTGGTGAGATCGCATGAGTGCACTGGATGACCCGGGCTTCAAAAAGAGCGAACAGCCCGAGAAGCCGCGACTAAAACCCATCATCGAAGGAGCAGAGTCACTTTCACTGGGTATCTCGATGGTCGTCGCAGTCGTCATCGGTGTGGGTATTGGACTGGGTCTTCGCTCTATGACGGGCATCGGATGGACACTCTGGATAGGCGTGGTCATCGGTATCGCAGCAGCGTTTCTCAATGTCTTTAAGGCTTACAGTAAACAGTATAAAGCGTTTGAAGCCCTTGCGAAAGAGAAGCGTTACGCCATCAAGAGACAACTCGAAGATGATGATTATGACGATGTGAACAGTGACGGCGTTGATAAAAGCTATTAAAGCCGTCTTGCTGTTTCAGATCCTTCTTCTGGGTCTATGGCTCTTCTCCTTTGAACTCTTTATCAATGCCGAAGTCGCTTTCTTCTCCGCCTTTTTTATTATGATGGGCTCGATGTACAGCTATAAGAGTCTTGTCAGTAAGCGGCTTGCGGGTTATGAGGATCTCTCTGAGGATGACCTTATCGACAAGATCGATGACCCTTACGACCTTTACAGTGAGGACGTAGAGATGCCTGAGGGTGAAGAGGTCGACCTTAAAGCTGTTGTCAAAGAGGAGAAAGCCCGACTGAAAGGGCATACGACGAAGAACATGGCAACTGCGGCACCGGCTATGGTCTCTATGTACAGAGTAGGGGGTTATCTGCTCTTGGTAGTGGGCTTCATCGGACTTAAGAACAATGATCTTCTCTCACTCTGGCCCTACATGATAGCACTGAGTGTCGGTGTACTCGGTGGATTTGTTGTCGGAAAAGGTCTGTTTACTACTTCACGACCATAGGTACGTTGATAGTCACTTTATTGTGCTTGAGTGTCAGGAAGATGTTCTGTTCGGCAGCGTAGTTCTTTATCTCTGAGATATGGCTTTTGTCGATCTCGTCACTGCTGAGTTCGATAGCTATCAATGCGTACTTCTTTCCCTCATACCGGATGTGCTCACCGATGCGATAGTAGAGTCGTGTTGCAATAGACTCATTACCAAGCATGGCGTTATAGACTTTGTTCAGACTTTTGATGAAGATATCTGCATTTAGCCGTATCTCCGGTATGGTCGGATCGAACTCCTTCTCAAAGCGAACAGAGTTGTTGATGGAGTTACTGCTGATGCAGAGTTCGATAAGGGCATAGATGTTGACAAGTTCAAGGTCCTCTTTGGGCTCGTTAAACTTAAATGATGGGGTCTGATAGAGACGGATGCCTATCTGCTCCTCATCCTCATACCCTACGGTGATACCAAAGAACTTATAGCGGCCGAACTCCAGGTCCATAAAAGTGGTGTTGAAACCAAAGCTTGCGCTGGCGTGGGTCTTTGCGACCTCAAAGATGGTAGAGGTGTCGATCGTGCCCATAAGGTATTGGGCTTCCGCGTTTAAGGAGAGGACCTTACCTTCAGCACTGAAAAGGATAAAGGGATTGTAGTCGTATTCTAACCACTGCTGTTCAAAGGTCATGAGAGGACTCCTTTAACGTGCAGTCGTATCTCATCACTCTTCTATGTAGTTTTTAAGTTTACGTCCGACTTTTGGATGCTTCAGCTTTTTGATAGCACTGGACTCTATTTGACGGACACGCTCACGTGTGACGCTTAACTCTTTACCGATCTCTTCGAGTGTACGGTCACTCTCATCATCCATTATCCCAAAACGCATCTTGATGACTGCTTTCTCACGCTCGTTAAGCTGCTCCAAGACACCCTCGATCTGTGCTCTAAGGTCATCCTTGAGGATGTTTTCTGTAGGTGATAGTGATGATTTGTCTTCGATGAAGTCACCAAAGCGTCCATCATCCTCATTACCGATTGGTGCCTCAAGAGAGATAGGTTCTTTAGTGATCTTGATGACGTTCTTGACCTTCTCGACACTGAGTTGTACCTCTTCTGCGATCGTATCGACATCCGGCTCTTTACCGTGCTCCTGAAGATATTTACGCATGATCTTGTTGATACGGTTGATCGTCTCTATCATGTGGATCGGGATACGGATGGTCCGTGCCTGGTCCGCGATGGCACGACTGATCGCCTGTCTGATCCACCATGTAGCATAGGTCGAGAACTTATAACCCTTCTTGTACTCAAACTTATCGACAGCTTTCATCAGACCGATGTTGCCCTCCTGGATAAGGTCGAGAAATGGTAGGCCACGATTTGTATAACGCTTGGCGATGGAGACGACGAGACGGAGGTTCGATTTCGCCATACGTGTCTTGGAGATCTCGGCGATATCCTTACCACGTTTTATCTGCTCAAGGATGTCAGCAAGTTTATCCGGGTCCATATCGAAGCTTCCTTTGGACGCCTCTTTAGTCTGGATGAGTTTTTTGATCTCCATATAGGTGCTGACCATGGTCGCTTCAGGTACCATACCTGCGATATCCTCTTTTTTCAGTTCCGTGATCTGAGAGAGTATCTTCTGGTGGTTCTCTTTGAGTGTCGCACTGAAAAGTGGCAGTTTGTATTCGAGTCGTTTAAGCTCTTTATCAAAACCTTCATCACTTCTGAGTGCGGTCTCCATAGAGCGTACGAGTTCATTGATCAGCTTTGAGGTCGGTCCAAGGTCAAGTAGTTTCGCTTTAAGGTGCTCTTTTTTGAAACTTACTGTCAGAAAGTGGTGAACGGCCTCAAGTGTGATCACACCATCCTCTGAGATCTCGTAAGGCTTATCAGTCGCTTTTATCCACTCTTTTTTCGCTTTCTCAAGCTCTTTAAAGCTGAAAGCGACCATGTCGACACGCTTCTTGTCTTTAGCAGTAAGTGTCTTGGACGCATCAGCCTCTGACGCGTTGTCACTGTCTGAGCTCTCTTTCTCCTCTTCAAAACTCTTGAAG
>JAUWRZ010000209.1 GCA_030610325.1 Sulfurimonadaceae bacterium
AAACATATTGAAGGTCTCGATATATTTCTGCAACTCATCCATGTCAATATCATCACGTTTTTCGATATCTTCAGCAAACTTGACAAATTTGTTCTCGATTGCCTTATAGACTTTGATGATATTATCAGTATCTATCGCTGCCGGCCTTTGTACTCTATAGCCTTCGAGAAACTCCACAAAGTCAACGACCTCAGGATCGCTCTCAAGAAAAAAGGCGAGTTTGGCTATACCTGACCTTGTCCAGTAGATCTTTTCTGCATCATCTATGCCCTTGGTGACAATATGTTTGCCTTCGATGAAACGTGACCTCTGTTCAGAAAAGACATCTGACATCTCAGCAGCTGAAATATCAAATCCCTTTTGTACATCATCTGCATCAAAAAGAAGTGCGTGTTTCTCATCAGAGAGTGGATGCAGCTCATGCGCTTTATAAGGAAGGCGAATATTTGTTTGTTGACTCAAGAGTAAGACCTTTACCGGAATTCAGATATGATGCGCAATTATACCTGTTTTACTTTGCGATTCGATTGATTTACCCACATTTTTACACTAACTATATTATCACATAAAACAATAATACTATTACTCTTCATATGTTATATTCTACAGACCTTGTCTAAACTAGAAATGACTCTCTATCCATTATAAAAAGCTATACATACAAGCATGAATTTTGTTATTTTAGGATAAAACAAGTATAATCTCTCAGCTATAATATAGCGATAAGAAATATTATTTTTAAAAGGTTTTATTATGTTAGGGAAAAAAATAGCAAAAGCAGATATAGACTATGATAAAAAAGAGGTAGCACTTCTCGATGAGAATGGCAACCCTGTAGAAGAGACAAAGACAGTCAAAGGTCGTATCTTAAGTGCAGGTAAGACTATGATCAAATACTCTCCACTTGGAATGACATATACTGTCAGTAAGGGTATGATGGAGATGATGGACCGTTCTGTCAATGAGAACAGTATGAACTCTGTCGAGAACATCAGCTTCGAACAGATCGTCGACCTTATCAAAGAGGGGAAGAACGATTTTGATGAGCTAAACCTGACTTTCACAGCAGCACAGGCAAATGGTATCAATGTCGGGCAGTTGAAGAAAGAGGTAGGCGATCAAGACGTCACTATAGGTTTTGGTAAAAAAGGCGGCATAGGTCTGGAAGTACACGTAAAGTACAAATAGACCCAGATACGACTTAACACCGAGTATCAAGTCAGTAGCGTAGCTACAGCTTGACACCTTCTACATCACAAACGACTACACACAAGTTCTTTTAATTTTTACAATAGCATTAAGTATATTCTATTACTACCGATCATATATAGTAATAGCTCTTCAGAAAGGATCTGTTATGATCAATATATTAAGTACGATCTTTCTAGCAGGAGCCATCGTATTGATGGCTATTCCGGTAGTGGCAGGAGTTGTCGGGAGTTATCAAAACCCCGATGCCTGTAAATCCGTCTACTGCTCCACCTCATAATAGCTACATATTATTTCGGCGGGACTATCCCCGCCAGACACTTATCTATTTCTTTAACTTTTGTAATGTTCGCGGACTCCAGAACGACGCCTTTATGTCCTGATCACTCTTTATGATGTGCGAAGGGATATAGTTGACCGTCTCAAAGTGTGTCTCGGGATCAATAGCATACCAATAGGTCCACATATAAGCACGTGGGTCATCGACCCCCTCCACTTTCACCCAATGTCTCTCTATCGTCTTGACGACTTCATCATCTTGATAATAATTGGTACGATAGACAGTAAAGTGTCTTCTATCCACATAATCGACACGGTAGTCATACCATGCGTCCTCTTTGGGTGTTGCTTTTAGCATATAGACATCGGCCTGTACCGCATCTGCCTTCTGGGGAAAGTCATTTAACAAGCGATTTCTCTTACCCTTTGGAAACTGCATCGTAGCCTGCTCGAATGTCATACTCTTCGTTCCCATAAGGATATAGACATCATCGCCTATGCGGCGTAGTTTGCTCTCTTCCATAAAAGCGACATCCGCTTCACTGTAAGCCATGTTCTTCGACGGTTCACCAATCCGCCTTACTTTTCGCAGTGCCGGAAGCCATAACAGCATCTCCATAGAGCGGTCATCATCAATATATTCCGTCGCTAACACACCCGTGCCTTTCATCTTTCCAGAGACGAAGATGACCATATCCTTTGACTTTATCACACCATCATCAAAGTCATTGTTCAGGTATCGCTCTACCTGGAGGATATACGGTTTCCTCCCCGGTGCACGACGCACTATCACGATACTCTTTCGTTTTACCTTTTTTACTATCTGATTCTTCAGATAGAGCTGATGATTAACAAAATGCACCTGCCTTGCCACTTCCTTCGCCGTTATGCTCTCCACTTCCGGATAAGGAAGGCTGCGATCGACACCGGCCCATAAAAAAGTCACTATCAGTAATAAAACAACTTTACGCATATCTCTCTTTCTCCATTATCGATACGACCCATCTGAGTATATAGTCCAAGATCAGCACAACTATTAACACTATTTTTATGATCATATTATATGGGATCTCTTGAACATCACTATCACATTTATTATATCCTAATCAGAAATGCTATAAGTATAATTTATTCATCCTTACGTTATTATCCTCATACTTGACACTATCGAACACACCGTTCTGAAAACATTAGTTTAGTCGTCAGGGCAAAGCTATAATCTAAACTCATATTTGTTATAATATGACTAAATAATTAAGGATTGCTATGCGAATCACTCTGTTTCTCCTATCCATTTTTTTTACCCTCAACTCTGATGAGATCATCTATAGTGACCGATTAGACCTTGACGAGGCTATCGCTATCGTCAAGACCCATAACCTCGAGATCAAAGCCGCAGAGCTTGAAAGACAAAGCGCCCATGCCGATATTGGGATCGCAGAAGGTAACCACTGGGGTAAGCTTGATTTTGTCCAGCAGGTCTCACGCTCCAATGATGCGGGCAATGTCTTCGGCTTTAAGCTCACCTCACGCGAGGCGAACTTCAATGATTTCGGTTTTGATGAGTTCCTCGGACAGATGGGGGGACTTCCCGGTAATGCCAACGAACTTCTCGCCACTGAGCCAAATAATCTGAACTATCCGGATGACCGTAACTTCTTCCAAAGTAAACTGCAATATATGCTGCCACTCTACGCCGGTGGGAAGATCAGCAGTTATACCAGTATCACCAGGTCCATGGAGAAGATGAAGACACTAGATAAAGAGAGTATCATCAATGAGAAGGTCTACCAGCTCCGCAAAAGCTTCTACGATATGGCACTGCTCGATAGCTCCATCAAAAATCTGGATGTCATCTTGCAAAACATCACGACTTTGGAAGATATGATAAGTACCATGATCAGTGAAGGGTATGCCAAAGAGGTAGACCTGCTCGAGATACAGGCGAAACAGGCCAACGTTAGCCGCTATATCAACGAGATGAAGGCTAATCAGGAGCTGCTTTACCACTACATCAGCTTTCTGCTAAACCGTGAGGTCTATGAGATCATACTGCCTGCTACTGATATAGTCGAACCTAGATTTGATGATGAGACCATCATCAAACGAAACATAGATATCCAAAGAGCCTCTACCGGCCTGCAGATCCGCAAGGAGATGATAGATGTCTCAAAAGCCGGCTATCTTCCTCAGATCGGTGCTATTGCCGAGCTAAGTACCGCTGATGACACTTTTTTAGGTGATGCTTCTGACCATAAAGCCTATACTGTCGGTGCACAGTTGACATGGAACCTCTTTAGTGGCGGCATAGACTCCAACAAGGTCCAGAAGGCAAAAGTCGAACATCTGAAGATGCAGACACAGTATGAACTGGCAAAACAGGGGATCGCACTTCAAGTCGACCAGATCCGTACAGAGATCAAAAGTCTTGACCAGGAGATCGATTATCTCGATAAAGAGCTTGAACTTGCCAACAGGATATACAAAAACTATGAAGGTCGTTACCGTGAGAACCTTGCTTCGATGAGTGATGTGATCATAAAACAGTCTTTTCAGGTCGAAAAGATCCTAGATCTTCAGATGATCAAAAATAGACGGAATGAACGTATATTTGCTTTAGAAAAACTATCTAACGGAGTACAAGAATGAAAAAACTATTATTACTTTTTATCTCTGCTATCACTCTCATGGCAGAAGGACTGACCCTTGCCGGGACAGTCATCACCGACAACCAGAAGATGATCACCAGCCGATATATGGGTTTTGTCACCAACGTCTATGTCTCCGAAGGAGAGCGTGTCAAAAAAGGGGCAAAGCTCTACTCTATCGACTCTAAAGAGATCGATTCGGCTATGACACGTGTTCAGCTTGGTATCTCTCAAGCACAGTTGATGCTGCAGATGAACGAGAACCAGTTAAACAACGTCCTACTCAACCTTGCCCGTCACAAACGCCTCCTGGAGAAGAACATGGTCTCCAAGTTTGAGGTCGAGAACCTCGAACTTGCTGCCCAGAACCTTCAAGATATGGTCACCATCAGTAAAAAACAGGTAGAACAGGCTGATGCACAGATGCAGGAAGTAAAGAACCAGTATCAGTATCTGCGTATCAAAGCACCAAACAGCGGAGTCATCATCGCCAAGAACATCAGAGAAGGTGAGATGGCGATGCCGGGTATGCCGGCACTGGTCCTCTCTGACCTTAGTGACCTTAAGATCGCGGTAGA
>JAUWRZ010000401.1 GCA_030610325.1 Sulfurimonadaceae bacterium
CCTACCCAAGCTACACAAAGAGTACCTCCTGGATAGTGACCTTCTAATATGTGTATTAACATATCTTCTGATAGATAAAAGCTCTTCTAAAACAAGATGCCCTATCTTAAGTATTAGGAAAAAGGCTGTTATTGACAATGAACGATATCACTTTTCGCTTTAGAGCGAGACTCCTCCTATTTCTAATGACTCTCCTGATACTCACCAAGAGTACCTTTGCCACAGATATAGCATCGACGGCGTTATTTGGAGAAGAGACCAGAAAGCTCGACCTTACACCGCATATCGAGATATTGGTCGACCCTGATCACAGCTTAGACCTTGAAGATGTCAGCGACCTTGAAAAGCCCTATGCTTTCAAGCCAGTCTCTGAGATAGGCAATAGTTTTGGGTTCTCCAAGGCTGTCTACTGGGTACGCTTCTCACTCGAAGTCAGTGAAAGCTCGACTGACACACTTTTATTGGAGTTCAAATATCCACTGCTTGATGATGTGACACTCTTCATCCCCGATGGAAAAGGCTCCTTCTCCATACGCAAGACCGGTGATGCACTCCCCTTTTCCATGAGAGAGATAAAGTACCGTAACTACCTCTTTGAACTTCCTCCACACGCAGGAGAGCGTCGTGACTACTATATGCGCCTTGAATCCGAAGGCTCCATACAGATCCCTCTATCACTTTGGAGATCAGGTCCATTCCTGGAACATGTCGATAACGCCAACTTTGTACTTGGCGGCTATTATGGGATGATGATGCTGTTGATACTAACAGCTTTGATGGCATTTGTTAAGATCCGCGATAGGCTCTTTATCTATTATGCCTTCTATCTTTTTAGCTTTGTACTGTTTCAACTGTCACTAAATGGGCTAAGTTATCAATACCTCTGGCCAGACTCACCTCTGATCACCAGCCGTGCCACTGCTGCACTGATCGGCCTCGTCGTTCTTGGTGGACTACTTTTCTCCGGTAGCTTTTTACAGATATGGACACGTAGATACTTTTATATAAGAGGTCTGTTTTTTATGTTGATGGGCAGTGCAGTCATCGCTATGTTCATCAGTCTCTTTGGTGATTATGCCTTTGCGGTGAAGATGGCGACTATCAGTGGTCTGCTTTTACCTCCTCTTGTCCTGATCGCTGCGATACTCTCATGGAGATCTGGATACAGACCAGCACGCTACCTTCTTGCCGCCTGGGGTATCTTTCTCATCGGTATCTTTATCGCAGGACTACTCTATCTTGGATTTCTCCCAAGTACATTTACCACGACATACTCTATGCAGATAGGTTCGACATTTGAGGTCTTGCTACTTGGGTATGCGATGCTTGCGCGGATAAACTCCCTTCGTGATGAGAAAGAGCAGGCCGTAGTCAACGCCAACAAGTACCTGCATCAACTCAATGAAGAACTTGAGTCCTTAGTCGATGAACGCACTAAAGAGTTACGAGAAAAGAATCGACAGCTTCAGATCGATCAGGCGAAACAGCTCAGACTTGCCCAGCAGTCACAGATGATCCAACAGATCCATGACTCTGTCATAACGACAGATCTTAAGGGAAAGATCATTAGCTGGAATGCCGGCTCAAAACGGCTCCTGGGATATACAGCCGGTGAGATGATCGGAAGAGATATCACAGATATCTATCTTGAGGAGGACTATGAGTCGCTCAAGAAGAATATAGACATCTTGATGAAGACGGGCAGCAATCACACTAACATCCGCTTGGTCAAAAAGTCAAAAGATGTCCTGTTTGCAGAGTTATCACTCTCTATCCTTAGAGATGAGGAGAATGAACCGGTGGGTATGATAGGCTATGCTCAAGACATCACTCAACGAGTACATGCCGAAGAGAAAGTCAAAGAGCAAGAGGAGATCATGATCGCACAGTCACGCCATGCCGCCATGGGTGAGATGATCGGGATGATCGCCCATCAATGGAGACAGCCGCTTACTGTCATCTCCATGGGAGCAAATAACATACTCCTTGGTGTGGAGCTTCAAGATATTGATGATGACGCCTTAAAGAGACGGGCACAAAAGATCATAGACCAGACACAGCACCTCTCCAAGACTATTGACGATTTTAGAAACTTCTTCCGTCCCGATAAGGAGCTCGAAGAGGTCAGACTTGAAGATGTGATGAAAGAGGCAGAGAAGATCATCGGCAAAAACCTGAAAAACCATCAGATCACCCTCGCCATCAAAAGTGATAGCACACAGAAGCTCAAGACCTACTCCCGCGAGTTGCTGCAGGTCTATATCAATCTGCTTAAAAATGCAAAGGAAGCGTTCACCGATGATATACGAGAAGATGCTCGTATAGATGTCATCATCAGCGATGATGATGACCACATCATCACAACAGTCTGCGACAACGCAGGAGGCATCGATGAAGCGATAATGTCAAAGATCTTTGATCCCTACTTCTCTACCAAGGACAAGCAGGTCGGGACAGGCCTGGGTCTATATATGTCCAAGACCATCATAGAGAAGCATCTACATGGAGTACTCGAAGTCTATAACACTACAACACAAGACAAGAGCTCAGCTGAGCATCATGGCGGTGCCTGTTTTAAGATCTCACTTCCTATACTACAGAGTCCATGACTAGACTCAGAGAGGGCTCCCTTCATGTCCTACTCTTCACACCCTCGCAGGTGGCATCACATCTTTAGGAAAACGCACTTTATAAGGGCGTCTCTAACAACGTAGGCTTGGTTAGAATAAGACAAAAGACCAACGAACATCGACCACCACTACAGATTGAA
>JAUWRZ010000094.1 GCA_030610325.1 Sulfurimonadaceae bacterium
AGCAAGAAGACCAACAGCAGGGAACCAAACAGTCCCAGATGCAGCCATGTCTCCATCAGCCACAATCGGTCATCATCTGATTCAAAGACCAGATACTGTTCACCAAGCTCATACGAAGCCAATGAGACGACAAAGTGGATGGTGCCCTCATCGAGTGTTATCGGTCTATCCCAGTTGATATGCGTGTTCTTTAGCATAGAGTGAATAGGAAGGCCATGTTCATCAAAGAGTGCTGTTCGGTAAGCAAGGTCTATGGGGAAAACAGCATCATCACCCTGCATCCAGCGTTTCAACCGCGGGATGTAGGTATCACCTTCGAGCTGCATCGCAAGCCGGTGACCACTGAGCATCACCTCTTTTTGTGACTGATAATAGAGGGTACCCATCAAGCCAAGTATCACTACCAGCATCAGTGTATAAAGCAGTATGAACGACCGGAAAGTCCGGTTCTCAGCTAAATTGATACCCGATTCGTTTATGGTTGACAATGCGTTCTTTCCCCAACACTTTTCGCAGATCCTTGATATAGGTCCGAAGCGCTGTATCGCTTGCGACCTCATCATAATCCCACAGATGTTCCTTGATCACCTCATGCGTGATCACTTCGCCTTTACGCTGTATGAACAGCTTAAGCAGTTTTGCCTCTTGTGCCTGTAGCAGTATCTTCTCCCCATCCACATAGAGTTCTGAGTTCCGGACATCATAAGTGATATGTTCATCAAGCTCTATCCGTGCTGCCGGGTTATGAAAAAAGTTCCTGCGTAAGATAGTCTCGATCCGCAAAAGCAGCTCTTTAAGCTCATAGGGTTTACGGATATAGTCATCAGCTCCACTCGCAAAACCACTTTCGACATCCGCCATCGCACTACGTGAAGTGACAAAGATGGAGGGGATGTCCACACCCCGTTCTCGAGCCTCTTTCAACAGAGTGAAGCCATTTGGACCGGGTACGTTGACATCAAGCAAAAGCAGATCGAAAGAGCTCTCGTAGATCTTCTCCTCCGCCTCGGTACCGGTAAAGGCGCATACGACCTCATACCCCTCATCACTCAGGTACTCTTCTACCGTCTCACTGAGATTCATATCATCCTCAAGCAGTAACAGTCTTGCCTTTTTCATCTTTTATCACCTCTGACACCAGTAGAGGTGTCCATTAGCTATTGTACAGGAATAGTTCTTGCTCATATAGAAAAACTGGAGTCTGAGCAGTCCCGTACGAAATAGACTTCTTATAAAGTGGAGCCATGAGACTTTTACGAAAGACGACCAGATCTGTCCGTTACTACTCTATCGCTGTCTACCCTACACTCTTTGACGACTATCTGCTTCTGCACCACTGTGGTCCGGACTGCTCCGACAAGAGTACAAAAGCCTATTTTAAGACCAAAAAAGAGGCGCTTCTGCAATCACTCAATATCATCAGTGAGAAGCAGAAGAACGGTTTTAAGATACCCCAGCCATCCCAAATAGCGTAAAGAGTATCAACGCGACTGTTCCCGCAGTCAGCGCATAGGGCAGCTGGGTCTTGACATGCTCGATGTGATCACACTTAGCTGCCATCGAAGAGATGATAGTAGTATCAGAGATAGGTGAACAGTGGTCTCCAAACACCCCGCCCGAGATCACAGCACCGATGACCAACGCGGCATCGACATCCATCACGACCGCGAGCGGGACCGCTATGGGGATCATGATACTAAACGTCCCCCAGCTTGTCCCCGTGGCAAATGCCATCACACTCGCCAGTAAGAAGATGACCGCAGCCAGCATTCCCGCAGGCAGCATATCATTGGCAAAAGAGGCAAGATATAGTCCCGTACCCAACGACTTTGTCACATCCCCTATCGCAAAAGCCAGAAGCAGGATAAAAGCGATCCCTATCATCGACTTTGCCCCTGAGAGTGAGCTTTTAAGCCAGTGCATCGTCGACATCCCGCCTGTACTGCGATAGTAAGTCAGCGCAAAGAGCAAGGTAATGATCAGCGCATAGAAGATCGCCGAAGAGCCGCTTCCATGCAGCATGTCCCCATCCCCTGTAATAAAAAGCACCCCAAAGACCGAAGCCACCATCACAAAGATCGGCCAGAGCATGTAGCCTGCTTTTCCTGAGACTCGTACATCATCCTCACTGACCACCACTTTCGCATGACGCATCGGTCCGACATCTATGCCAAACCAGATCGTCGTAAAGGTGACGATCAGGGCGATGATGGCATAGAAGTTGTAGGGGATCGCTTTAAGCAGGAGTCCCACACTCTCACCTTCGAGCATACCGCTCTCTATCTGCGAAGCGATCAGCCCAAGCAGCAAAGCACCCCAGCCATTCAAGACTATAAGTGAACTGACCGGAGCTGCGGTAGAGTCACAGACATAAGCCAGTTTTGCCCGACTTACGCCGTAAGCATCGGTCAATGGACGGCTTACAGCACCGGCGATCAATGCGGTGATGGAGGACTCTATAAAGATGATCCACCCTATAAGATAAGCTACTAACAGTGCCGCACGAGGCGAACGTACAAGCTTATGACGCTCCTGGACGAAATGGATAAAACCATTGATCCCGCCTGAGTCGCTTATCAAAGCCATCACAGAACCCACCATCACAGCGAAGGCAAGTGTCTTTAGTATCCATGCCTGTGTCAGCAGTCCATAAAAAAGCCCGGTGACTGTCTGCAGTGACCCCATGACAGAGAAGTCCGCAAGGATGACCACACCAGCTACTATACCCGTAAAGAGTGAGATCAGGACATGACGGGTAAGCAGGGCCATGATGATGGCCAGAAGAGGAGGAAGAAGAGAGAGCCAGCCGTGTTCTATGAGAGGCCTTTAGAGATGCATCTGCAGACGTGTTATGCCTGCTCTGCCGAAGACTTCCCGATAGTGATCAGCACGTTTCTCGTCTTTGATGGAGAAACCAAGTTTCTCGTACACCATCTGTGTCTCGACAGAGCCTATCTCTACCATGGTCTGTACCTGACGATAACCCTTCAGACGGGCAGTGAGCAGACTCTTCTGGATCATCTCCTTTAAGATCTCAAGGCTCTCAAACTCTGGTTTCTCTTCCATAAAGTCCAGGACCCAGGTCTTTCTGTCGATCTCAGGTTCACATAGCAGATAAGCAGATATACGCTCTTCATACCCTTCATTGCATCCAAGTTCATAGAGCGCTTTTGAGAAGATCTCATGCGTTGCGATACGGGGTTCATAACCGCACAACACACCTGCGCTCACCCCACCGACCTCAGCGATGATGAAATTACTGAGATGACAGTAGCTCTTTGTCTGTGTCGTAGTGAGCTGTATGAGGCGTTCAAGCAGCTCAACATCGTCATTAGGCGTAAAGACAAGGTCAAACAGACCTATCTGTTTTCCCGCGCGTGAACTCTCCATCATCGCCCAGGCAAGAAGCTCACTGTCAGCCTCTGTTGCCTTACGGATCTTAATATCCATGCTTTATCCTTTCTACCGAAATAGCAGAAAAATCAAGTGTGCTCTCACCCACTTTTTTAACTATAGATCATGCTAATATACAAACCATTAAACTAAACTAAGAAAGGGTGGATTTATTCATGAAACATCTTCTTTTATCACTTTTGCTCTGTTTCTCACTCACTGCTTCGGAGCAGATACTACTTGTCGTCGCCGATGATCTCGACCAGACGACTGCGACACTTCAACGTTTTGAACTGACAGCAGGGCATTATGAGAGAAGGGGGGCACCAATAGAGGTAAACCTCGGCCGAAACGGTCTCGCATGGGGACTCCCAAAGGAGCAGATACTGCACCGTGACGGGCCTGAGAAGCGAGAAGGCGATGGACGTGCACCGGCCGGTATCTTTGGACTTGGAGAGACATTCGGTTATGCCCAAGAGATAGAGAGCAGTATGCCCTACCGGCAGATGAGACCTGATCTCATCTGTGTCGATGACGGAAGATCTGAGGACTATAACCTGATCATCGCCATTGAGCGAGATGTTGAGATACGAAGCTTTGAATGGATGCGGCGTGATGACCCGCTCTATGAAGTCGGCATTACCGTGAGACATAACCCTCAACAGGTACCGGGGATGGGCTCATGTATCTTTTTGCATGTCGAGAAAGCTCCCGGCTCACCGACTGCCGGATGTACCTCCATGCCTATAGAGGAGCTCCGTACCATCATAAGCTGGTTAAGACCGCAGATGAAGCCTCTTCTCGTCCAGATACCAAAAAGTTCCTGCTCTGAGATAGCCCTACTCTACAAAGGTGTGACCTGCTTTGAGTAAGAGACTTTAAAAAGTACCATGCAGCTATTCACACGTCTGTACAAGCTCTTTTCTTACCGTCGTTCGATAGTGTTCGGAGTGCTCCGTCCACTGCTTGAACAGCGGGTGTTCAGAGCCGCATGCTTTTCTCGCAGAACGCTCAAAATCGACGATCTGGCCGGTACCAATATAAGCACGGCACCACGCTTGCTCATCACGCAGTCTGTCGACTTCCAAGATCCAGTAGTTGATCGCTGTGACATCGTTGATACAGTCGATCATGGTCATGTTCTCATCATCTCGGACCTCCATAAGCTGCATCTTCAGTGCCTGCAGCGAAGCCTGCATGTTCATCGCAGACAGCTCTGCCCCCTCTGAGGCATTGAGTTCGATGACTTCAGGTGCAGCAGCCTCACTAAGCAGTGCATAGGGGTTTTCTCGCAGTGTAGTGAGATCTACCTCTATCTGACGTATCTTAAGTTCCTCTATAGCTGCCAGGACTCTGCTATCGAGCTCCTTCTTCTGCTGTGACAACCTTCTCAGGTCGGCAAGGTATGACTTATAACCCTCAGCAGTACTTACCTTGTCCAGTGCAAGTCCTGTCTCTTTAAGTGTTTGTACCTGTCTGACGTAATCCTCTATATGGACATGGACTTGCTCCAGACTCTCTATCTTTAATAATGGTGCATACCCTTCAGCCACTTCATAAAGCTCATCACCGATCGAGCCATATAGTAGCGGGTAACCATTTTTGGCTATCACTGCCGTCGTCAAAGCTATCATCACTATTGCTACTCTTATCCATCTGACTATCATCATCCAACCCCAAATAGTATTATCTATATCACACTCTCAATAAGGGCATCTCTAATAACCCTGTATATCACTTACTTACACCAAGTTCCAGCATCACAGTATCACGGCGTGTCACTTCCAGACGTCTACAGGCTGCCTCAAAGGCCTGTGGCTCCCCAATGATGTAACAGCCCTTTTTAGCCCGGGTTATCGCCGTATAGAGAAGCTTTGTGTTTAGCATGATGTAATGTGAAAGTGTCATAGGCATCACTACCGCATCATACTCCATTCCCTGGACTTTGTGAATAGTCAATGCATAAGAGAGCATCAGATGGCTTTTAAGCTGCGAGAACTCATACTGTACCACGACCTCTTCATTGGGGTAGTAGACATAGGCCTGCTCCTCCTCTTCATCGATCCGAAAGAGCAAACCGCCCATACCATTAAAGATCCGTCGCTGACTGCTCTCATGGGCCTCTTTAAAGCCCTCTGCAGAGAACGAAGGCATGTTCTCGTTCTTCGTATGGACTACCTTGTCCATAAGTCTGTATTCACGTCCTGCGCGCTTGACCACCTTTTTTGCATTAGGATTACAGTACTCCTGAAGGACCGTGTTCAGATTATCTACACCTAAGGTCCCCCCTTTCATCGGGGAGATCACCTGAAAGTAGTTAAGGTACTCGGCTATCTTCTTACTCTCCAGGCGTTTTCTTGCTTCAGGAATATACTCGATAGTCCGCTCCACTATCTTTGCCAAGATCGCTTTTGCGTTCATCTCTCTCAGTTCACCCATCTCACTCTGAGAGAGTCTACTCTTCGTAGCATAATAGTCCGCTATGGAGACATCCACAAAAGTGAAGTCCTCATACTCGCGGGTATAATCCGGTATCTTCCCCTTACGGATATCATTAGCGATGAGGGTGATGGCCTGCTCTTCGCTTTGGCGATAGATACGAGTCAGCTTCACTGTTGGTGCGATACCCAGATGCAAGACATCACTAAGCACGTTGCCTGCACCGATAGGCGGTAATTGCGCATCATCCCCTACTATGATCACGACTGCATCACGTGCTATCTTTGCCATCAAGCGGGCAAAGAGCATGGAGTTGATCATGGAGGACTCATCGATAAGCAGGACATCATAAGGCATCTTGTCACGATCCTCATACTTTACCAGCAGACTCTGGATCGTCGCACTCTCATAACCTGTTGTCTCGGCAATACGCTGTGAAGCTATACCACTGAGCGCACAAGTCATAAAAGTCTTCGCATCATAGGCTTTGGCAAGCAGGTCCAAGATCGCGCGTGATGTAGTACTCTTTCCCGTACCGGCATAACCGACGAGCAGAAGCAGCGCGGCGCCGCTGTTTACGATGGTGACCGCATCACGCTGCTCCTCACCAAGTTCAAGTTCGTTCTCAGCGAGAAAAGTATCGATATCTGCGAGGATGGGGTCGTTCTTTCGCTTACCCCGACGAGTGAACTCATCAAAGAGCAGCTTCTCCGCTTCATAGAGCCGGTCCGGCGCATAGCGTTCATTCGCCAGTGCGACGATACTATGCTCACTGACACGCTCTACCAGTGTCGCTCCATATAGCATCTCCATACCGTAGAACTCCAGTGCTTCATCAAGCAAGGAGAAGAGCTTGTCTTTCCCGACACAGCTGTTTCCCTGACGTTCACAGTAATCCGCGAGTATGAAGTCCATGGCAGCACCGATGCGCTTCTCGGACTTCAGGTCTATCCCCATCTTCAGTGCGATCTCGTCGGCACGCTTAAAGCCTATGCCATTGATGCTGGTCAGTACATATGGGTTTGTCTTGATACGCCCTATCGGGTCCTGGACCTCTTTCATCGCTCCGGCGATAAGTGTCAACATAGTCGCAGAGACATCATAAGGTGCAAGGAACTCTCCAAGTCTACGCATGGAACGAAACTGCTTCCAACTGGCCTGGATCCGCTCCAGACGCTTCTTTTTGATACCTTTGACCTCAAGAAGCTGCTCGATATCGTTGTCAAGGACATCGATAAGCCCCTGCTCACCATACTTCTCGATAAGATCAGATGTAAGTTTACGGGTGAAGCCTTTGACGACACGGTTTAGAAAAAAGAAGAGTTCGTTTTGATTGATGTTCAAGGTGTCGAACCGAAAGCTGCGACCATACTTCTTATGCTCTTCAAACTCACCCGTAAGTGTGACTGCAGCCCCGACAAGGTGGCTCACATCACTCTCGTAATAGTTACCATTTACCTTCTCACCGCTCTTAAGCAGCCCGATAAAGAAACCATCACTCTCATAGATGATCTGGTCTACCTGCCCTATGAGTGTCTGCTGTGGCATGTTCAAAAAGAGGAAAATCGGTAAGTGAGCATCTGCATCTACTTACGCTTTGACGCGCTCAAGACGATCGGCTTCTTGTGCTTTGTAAAGTGCCGCACACCCTTGGGAGAGGTCACGGATCTTGAGGATGTAGTTGGCCCGTTCTGTCTGGGAGATCGATTTTCGGGCATCGAGGATGTTGAAGG
>JAUWRZ010000458.1 GCA_030610325.1 Sulfurimonadaceae bacterium
CATGATTACCCAGGACTATCTCCACACTCTTTCTAATGCTATATAAGTATTCAAGTGTCTCAAGAGAGCCTTCACCTCTGTTTACCAGGTCCCCGGCTATCCAGAGTCTGTCTTTGGCGGGATCAAACGATATCTTTGTAAGTAACTTTTTAAATGACCGGTAACATCCTTGAAGATCCCCTACTGCCCATACTGCCATTATCTATTTGACCTCACTTTTTATTGATATTTTTATCATCGTCCCTCATTGAGCATGTTTTTTATTATTATCTGCCATAGTAGCAAAAAACAACAAGAAGAGAGTTGTAAAGAGCAAATTTTAAGTAGTACCTTCTTTTCGTAGTAGATTGGAAACAGTTGATGGGGAGAAGACAGAGGTTTTTTTGGGGAACAATTCACGTTTTGACCGCAAAGGTTCTTTTTTTGATGAGCCCGTGGATACGGTCTTATTTTTTTTAGCCATGATCGTGTCTCCTTTACATAATCTATCTTAGTCTGGCCCATCTCTCAGGGCATCTCATCAGAAGGTTTGATATATGCTGCCTCTACCATCTTGCAGTCTTGCAGCTTGTACAGCATGACATCAGCACTTCCTATCATGGGCATATCGACACTGAAATAAGGATCCAGGTGTGCATCATCCGAATAGGGGTGAAGAGGTCTGATCATAACGTCAAATTCATCTTCTAACGCTATAAGCTCTTTTAACTCATCTGTCAAAACAGACCTGTTATGAAGACCTTCTGCCTTCTCTTCCCACACCTTGATGGTTATTTCCAAGTGTAGGCTCTCTCTCGTAGATCAAACGGGACTTTCTGCATCTGACTCCTTTGATTTAAGATAGACTTACCAAGTAGATCTGTAGTTATTTCTCTTCATCCAGTAAGTATATAGTGAAATAATTTCAAAATCGTTGCATTCTAACTGTATGACTATTCCAAAGAGTGATTCATCTATTGACACAAGAAAATGGGGACGAGGCTGATTATTCGCCGATCATGCTAAAATCCCCCCAACAGAAAACTTGAAAGATCAAAATGAAGATACGGACTTTCTCTTACAGGTATGCACAGGAGATCTTGGAGCATCCCAATTATGCAGAAGCTTATGATGAGTTGATGGAGATATGCAGAGCTTGTCCTCTGCCAGTCTATAAGGACAAATCAAAGACTCAACCGAGGCTTGATGTGGTCCAGCAGATCATCAACTCCTACTTCAAGCTCTCTTTTTCAGATAAAGGATGGGAATCAGAACCGATGGTAACCCCTTCGGAGTTTGATGACAGCCTGAGAGGTGATTTCAGAAAAAAGTTCACAAAGATGGATCTGGTAGATGCCTCTGTCTATGACATCACGCTACAGATCGAAGTCGAGATGGGGAACATCGCCAGCTCTTATAGAAACTATTTCAAATTTCAACTCTCTTATGCACATAAACTTGCCGATATAGCCATACTCATCCTGCCCTGTGATGAGCTGAGCAGAAGGATCGACAGCGGTGTCGCCTCCTTTGAGAAGACCGTAAGAGAGATACCCTCTGCCGACCTCTCCATCACCGTCCCCATACTGGTCATAGGCCTCGATGACAGCAATGTAGAAGCCATCGACATAGAGCACCTGGAGAGAGATCTCAAAGTCGTCAAAGGTTCACAGAAAGCCTATGAGGAAGAGCATCGACTATTGGTCGAGAGGATCATACGATCATCATAGAACCATACATACTAGACAGTCTGAATGAAAAAGTGATACTTTCATGCACTACCGTCATAAAACCAGGTCCTTTTAATGAGCTCAGGTATAATTCCATCAATTTTATAAGAAGTCTTGGAGAAAACATCCGTGAGCACTGAAAAAGCCCCTTTGAAGACCATAGAACTATTTGCCGGTGTAGGCGGGTTTCATCTTGGTCTGGCCAAGAGCAATACCGAAAAACAGAAAGCCTATGAGGTCGTCTGGAGTAATCAGTGGGAGCCATCGACAAAGAGGCAGCACGCCTCAGATGTCTATAAAGAGCGTTTCCCCGGTACCGAACACTCCAATGATGATATCGCACAAGTCATCGAAGATGAGTTTGAGAAGATACCCGACCATGATCTCCTTGTCGGCGGTTTTCCCTGTCAGGACTACTCAGTTGCCAGAACACTCAGCAAGGCCGACGGGCTAAAAGGGAAAAAAGGGGTCTTGTGGTGGTCGATCTACGACATCCTCTCTAAAAAAGGCAAAGCCTCCCCCTCTTACCTGATGTTGGAGAACGTAGACAGACTGCTCAAGTCGCCTGCCAAGCAGCGAGGAAGGGACTTTGCTATCATGCTCTCATCTTTGAACGAACTGGGCTATATCGTCGAATGGCGTGTC
>JAUWRZ010000327.1 GCA_030610325.1 Sulfurimonadaceae bacterium
CTCTAAAAATAGAGAAGATGATGTTAAAAAGAGTAAATATTACGGCAGAGTGGAGAGTTTGTATCCTATGCCATAGTTGTTTATGAGAGTGCCTGAAGGGAGTTTTTGCTTTAGACGTTTGATGATGTTCCTTACCGCCTCAAGTGATATCTCATTCCAGAACACCTCAAGGATATCATCAAAAGAGTAGTACTTTTTTGCTTTAGACGTCAAAAGTCCAAGCAAGATGATCTCGTTCTTTGTCAGATGGATCTCCTTCTTATCGTTTAGAAGGGACTTTGTCTCTTTATGCCAACTGACTTCGGTAGAGATCCTTACTATCGCATCAGCTTGCTCCTCTTGTGTGAGTTCATCAACTGCTTTGAGCAAGACAGCGTCGAGCTCACGTTTCTTTACCGGCTTTTTGAGGTAGTCGATCAGATGAAGTGTGATAGCGCGCAGTAGCTTCTCCTCATCAAGATGGGCAGTGAGGATGATGATCTTGACATGCTTGTCAACCTTACGTATTGTCTCTACTAGTGTAAGGCCGTCAAGAAAGGGCATATTGATATCGAGCAGCAGGATGTCCGGACGATGCTCATCATAGAGTCTCAGTGCCTCTTGCCCATCGATCGCTGTATAGACACGCTTGAAGCGTGTCTCAAAGTAATGAAGATAACCTTTACGTGTCACTTCATCGTCTTCGGCATAAAGTAGTGAGTATCTGTCGAGCCTGTCATTCTGCATCGGTCAACCTTTCAGTCCTATAGTAAAATGCGACTCCCCGTCAAAGTGATCATATCGAAGGCTACCCTGCATACCGCTTTCAATGATCATCTTTGCCATATAGAGTCCGAGGCCACTGTTTTGGCTCTGGTCTTTGGTCGAGAAGTAGGGAGTGAACATCTTATCGGCTACCGCCTCTTCGATACCTCCACCATTGTCTGTCACACGAATATTTACGGAATCGGCAGACTTATGTACAGTGATCTTTATCGATGCCGTGGCTATAGCGGCATCTTCCATCGCCTCTTTTGCGTTTATCAGAAGGATGATGAGGACCTGTATCAGCTCGTTCTCATGGCCATGGATCATGATATCATCACTACACGCGATCGTGATCTCAAGTCCCTTTATGTTCTCTTTGAGATCGCAGAGGGAGATCGCCTTCTCTATGGTCTGCTTGAGCATAAAGTAAGTGGTCGCTTTGTCAGGATGGAAATAGGTCCGGAAGTTCTCGATGGTATTGGCCATATAGGAGGTCAACTCCTCGATCTGTTCCAAATGTTCTTCGAGGATCACCTCTTTGGGTTGTTTAAGTCGTAATATGGTGGGAAGCTCGATCAGCTTGGCATTGATCCGTGCCAGGGGCTGTTTCCACTGGTGAGCGATATTGCTGAGCATACTTCCCATCTGCGCCATCTTTGCCTGTTCCATCAGCAGTCGTTGCTGCTGCAGCAGTCTCTCCTCAACAGCTTTTTGTTCTGTGATATCGATGATGGTACCAAGGTAGTAGATGGGTCTGCCTTCAGCATCACGCTCTATGACAGTACGGTCATCAATCCATCTGACCTCTCCATCAGCGGTGAAGATACGGTAGATCTGGACAAAACTGTCGGTATGCTCTTGTGTGAAGGTCCTGACTTCATCAGCTACCTTCTCGATGTCTTCTGGATGGATGATGTCAGCGAACTTGATATCTCCTGAGAGGAAGTCATCACTTGTGTAGCCGAACAGTCTGATGTTCTCCGATACCTGCTCGACAGGCCACTCCTCCTGAGCCTTCCAGTAGAAAAGGATAGTCTGGCTATTGTTTATAAGTCCGTCGCGACGTATTTTGTTTGTCACATCCTTTATGAGCCCCTCGACACCGATGATCTCACCCTGTTCGTCGAACGTCGGATGTTCAGTGACTTCGAACGTATAGATCGAACCATCCTTATGATAGAGCTCCATAAGGAAAGGGGCCTGCTGCAGGCCGAGAAGACTATTTTTGGTATGCTTCTGGACCTTCTGGTTTATTGGGGCTTCGGTAAGATACTGAGTAAAATAGTTTAGAAACTCATCTGGTGTGTATCCTAAGATGGTATAGACGGATTCGCTTACATAGGTGAAGATACCACTGGTATTATATCGGTAGAAGATGTAGTGATGCCTAAGGCTTTCGATGATGTGTCTGTACTGTGACTCACTACGAAGTTGGCGACGTCTTGTGACGAAGAGGATGATAAAAAGGGCTGTAAGTATCAGGGAGAAAGAGGCGATGCTCCATATAAAGTAGCTGTCCTTATTGCGCAGTATATCATTGATCTGTTGACGGACCTGCATCTCAAGTCTCTTGAGTGATGCCATCACTATTGTGAAGTCGTGGTCGATCTCATCAGGATCATAGTGCTTATCTGTGCGTTGGCTCTTCTGGTAAAGCTCGGTCACTTGAACATCGATGGCTTTGAGACTTTGAAGATAGCTACGTTCCTGGAGAGTCGTCAGGATGTCTTCGGCTTGTGTGATGTAAGCAGTGAAAGAGGCATGCTGGTTTGGCAGGGTGTATGGCTCTTCTGGGAAGATATCGACTCTCTCACGCTCTTTCATCCATAGACGTACATCTGTGAGATCACTCTCAAGCCCTTCGATCGCATACTCTAAAGTGAGGTACTTTTGTACGGAGTCGTTCCAGCTCCAATGGAGTAGGACTATAAGTGTGAAGCTGATAGTAAAGATAGCGAGTAGACTGACAATAGGTAAGGAGAGAGGTAGCGTTCTTTTTTGCATCACCGTACACCTCATAACGCCTGTAGACCTCATACTAAAGATCTTTCTCAGGGCTGTTGATGAACATTATTACATGATCTATATTTGATCATGATATGACGGAAGCCCATATTTTGATATTTGGAGAGACCTTTGCCTTGCCATCTTGCGCAAAAGCCTGATACGCTATAATCCGTACACTTCGGAGCCCTGTTGTACATGTGCCCTAAGATAAAAGGATGAGATAAAAGATGAGTGAGGAACATAAGAACAATCCACTGCATGGCGTGAACTTAAAGCAGATCTTGAACATGCTTGTAGAGCATTACGGCTGGGATGAGCTGGGAAGACGCATAGATATACGCTGTTTTAATCTCGACCCATCCATAAACTCCTGTCTGAAGTTTTTGAGAAAGACACCTTGGGCAAGGACGAAAGTCGAAGACCTCTATATACGTACGAAAGAGCGCATGCAGAAAGATAGCAGATAAAGGGGTGACTAGACCTGCGATCTTTATAGCTTAGGCTACCTCAGGACTCTTCGCATCATCTGCCGGAGTGTAGACATCCGGGATAAGAGACTGATACCTC
>JAUWRZ010000093.1 GCA_030610325.1 Sulfurimonadaceae bacterium
TATGATAGAAATAAAGTATAGATAGTGCTCAGAAGTAGGCTGGCATCTTTACACACCGGACTACTTGGACACCCGTACCGGAGTGCATGTGGACAGCAGGTCAAGTCGTAGATATTCTTTTTGAATAATACCACAACTGTCCACGTGTTCTATCTTTCCGCCATCATCTTCCGCATCGAATCACCTTTCATCTCTATTCTGTGAGCCGAGTAGATAAGCCGGTCCATCATGGCATCGGCTATCGTCTCATTGCCTAAGTAGGCATGCCACTCTTTCACTGGCAGTTGCGCAGTGACGATGGTAGAGCCGGAGAGTGTCCGTTCCTCTACCACAGGTCTCGCAGCAGGCAGATGTTACCATGAGATCTATGCGAGCGCTCTATATTCTATATTTGGTGCCAGGACCCATCATAAGCCTCCAACTTATAGGCCTGAGTGACAAAGAGAGGTCTTATTATTTATAGGTATCCATATTTAAATAGATAAGACCCTGTTCTCACTGATTATTTATAGCTATCTTGATTTAATGATGCTTACCAGTTAGATATCTGCTATAATTCAAGATATTCATATTTAATCAAGGAAGAGACCATGGCAAAACGTATTGTGGCCATTGACACTCCAGACTTTGGCGAGGAGCTTGATGCCAAGCTCCTGGGCAAGTTCATCCGTGCCAGACGGACACAGATGAATATCGACATCCCTACTGCCGCGATGCTCTGTGGTGTCGCACCACCGACACTCCACGGTCTTGAGGCCAATGGCTCCGGCCGGCTGGAGACAGCATTGAAGGTCTGCGCTGCACTTGGTGTAAGAGTACATGTCGAACCATGGGAAGAGAAGTGATGACTCAAGAGAGACTGCCGATCACCTATGATGGTACTCTTGTAGGGGAGTTGGTCCACGATATGAGCAGTGATCGCCTCTCGATCAGATATGACGAACAGTGGAAGAGGAAAGGCTTTGCTATCTCCCCGCATATCCCGCTCATAAGCAGGACATCCCCATTTGCCGTGGACCTCTATCTCAAGAACCTCCTGCCAGAAGGCGAAGGGCTGGAGACACTCTCGGTATACACTCAGGCATCCAAAGCAAACACGTTCGGACTACTCCACAGTATCGGTCTTGACGTCTCCGGTGCGTTGATGTTCGGGGAGTCTTCGCAGGCAGACAAAGCACTTTTCAAAGAGGTCACACCGACACGCCTGAGAGAGCGTATCGAAGATGAGGGACTTGACAGTATCGCGATCTGGGATGGTAAGATCAGGCTTAGTGTAGCGGGAGTCCAGGCAAAGCTGGCTGTATATGTCAAAGACGGCAAGATAGGCTTTGGCGATGGCAGTCTTGCCTCGACACATATCCTAAAGTTCGAGAAGCATCCAGGCTCGCATCTTGTCGTCAACGAGGTCTACTGTATGCGGCTGGAAAAGATGACCGGGATGGATGTGGCTGATGTAGAGCTCAAGCGACTGGGGGTCCACAACGCTATTTTGGTCGAACGTTTTGATCGTACAAAAGTGGATGACAAGCGTGTTGTACGCAAGCATGTCCTTGATGGGTGCCAGTTGCTGAACGTCGCACCGGGACACAAGTATGAACGTAACTATGGATCAGCAGATGCGGTCAGGCATGTTCGCGAAGGCGTCAGTTTCAAAAAGCTATTTGATGCCATCGACACAAAGACGTTCAAGTCAGCAGCACAGACAAAGCTGTTCTTACTGAAGTGGGCCGTCTACACCCTGTTGATCAGCAATGCGGATGCACACGGTAAGAACATCTCTTTTCTAGTAGATAAGAAGGGAATAGTACCGGCACCACTCTATGACATGCTGAGTGTAGCGATGCACACCGTTCTCGGCACTGCCTCCGGTGCCAAAGTCGATCAGGAGCTGGCGATGGCCTTTGGTGACGAGTTTGAAGTAGAAGCGGTCAAAGGGCAAGCCCTCATCGAGTTTGCTGAGGCGATAGACCTTCCAGTCAGACTCGTAGCGAACACGACATCAGATATGTGCAAGAGGGTAGAGAACGCTTTGGGTGATGTGCCGATGGAGAGTCTCTCAACGGATGAGCTGCAGTTCGTCGTAACGCTGGAGGAACTGATCGCTCGAAGGATCGGCGTGGTCCGCGATGCAGCAAGATACATGCTAGGTGGATAATGTCGGATAAGAACCCCATCTCACGATGAAGCCCTCTCCTAAGAACCGTGCTTGCGACTTTCACCGCACACGGCTCAAGCATCAATAGCTAAAATTTTTGTGAAGTCTGGAAGTAGTAGACCGTTGAGTAAAATACGCATCATAAGCCCTGTCAAATGGGTTTGCCTCAGCTCGGACTTTAACATGACTCTTAAGCCCAATAGACGAGAGCCTAAAGACAGACTTTTTTCCATCTGACAACACTTCTGCCGCGTAGTTTGGCGAGGGTCTGAAATAGCGTTTATAATATTTCAGCGTTTGCCTTCGTTGATGAAGCCGCTTCATCCAGTTAAGCGATTTATACCAGATGTGATGGTCTAGTCCATCAAAGACCTTCGTATAATCAATTTATCAACCAAATCGTTAAAATATGGTTGTGTTCATATAAAGACTCATAGTTCTCACAAAAGCTAATAGTAAACAGGTCACCTTCCTTTTTGGACTTTACGTACCAGCATAAAAAACGTCTTGTGTTAGCTTTATCAGATCATCTATAGGATGCTAAGGAGAAATCGATCTTTCTACCTTGTATAACACGAAGCTATGAGATCTTAAAACTAATCCTACAAGGGGTCTATTATGTATTACGTCGGGATCGATGTCGCTAAAGAGAGACATTATGTCTGCATCTTGGATGATGCTAGTGAGTTTGCTACCAAGCCGTTCTGGATCCATTCAGATATTCTTGGTCTACAAGAGTTGATAAAGCGTTTGAGTGATCTATCTCTCGATAATGATGACTTCGTCATCGCAGTAGAGTCGACAGGAGCGTTTAGTGAGAACCTTTATGAATATATCACTGATAGTGATCATAAAGTCGTCTTACTGAACTCTTATCAAACAGCCAAATATCGAGATTTCAGTACGATGAAGAAAGTCAAGAACGATGCGATCGATGCATATGTCATCTCTGAGTTATTAGCAACGGGTAAATATAAAGAGAGTCATATCAGTAATGATGATTATCACTCGTTGAAAGTATTAGGAAGGCTGAAGCGTTCTTTGGCAGATAAGATAAAGACGATCAAGAGAGAAGTATCGACTGTGATGGCTACGGTCAACCCTGAGATAACACGGGTCTTCCCAAATATCTTTACAAAGACAGCACAGGCGATCATTAAAGTCTATCCTACCGCCATTGATCTGCGATCAGCCACTCCAAAGAAGTTGATCAAGCTCTTTAGGCATATCAAAGGCAATAACTTTAATAGGCTAGTCGGTTAACTCCTCCTTCTCCCAATCATACCCATATGTCACATCTTTTTCGTAAGCCCTTAGTAAACCCCATCTTGACATTTAGGAAAAGGTTATTCCAGCGAGACGTTCCAAGGTAGTAGCGGGTCGATGTCCTTTCCCTCTGTCTCATAGATAGGAAGCTGGGTGAGCAGATGTTTAAGATAGACAAATGGCTCAAGGTCATTGGCTTTAGCTATCTCGATGATACTATACCAGTCAGCCAAAGCAGTAGCCCCTTTCGTACTGGTAGCGAACATCCAGTTCTTCCTACCTAAAGCGATAGGTCTGACATGCCTCTCAGCATCGTTGTTATCGATGGAGAGTCTCCCGTCTTCCAAATAGACAGAGAGCTTCGCGAACTGGTTGTTTAGATACACAAAAGCTTTTTCGACGGCACCGCCAAGCCTCTGTACAGCGAAGAAGTGCGTGTCCACCCACGCTCTGATCTCCTTGACGATAGGTCTGGCTTTTTGTTCTCTGATCAGATACTTCTCATCCGGTGGAGACTCTTTCATCTCTTTCTCGATCTTATAGAGTCTAGCGATCATACTCACTGCTTTCTTGGCATAGGCCTTACTCTCCTCATCACTCACACCAGACTTGACGATATCCGCGAACCTCCTTCTCGCGTGTGCCCAGCATCCCAGCTGTGTCACCCCTTCCTGACTGGCGACTACGTTGTATCCGGAATAGCCATCAGTCTGAAGATATCCCTTAAAGCCTTTGAAGAGTGAGGACGCTGTAGCACCTGTACGGTTCGAAGAGTAGTGCATCAAGACGATGGGATATCCCTCCTGACTTACTCTCAACCAGATATAGGACTTTTGAGAGGCTTTCCTTCCGGGTTCTCTCAATACCTGTAACGTCGTCTCGTCTGCCTGGATGTAAGTGCTTTGTCGTAAGAGCATGTCCAGCCTCTCTATGAAAGGTCGTAAGTGTAAGAGCGATCCCTTGATCAACCAGTTAGCGAAGGTGCTGCTTGTGAAAGCGACACCGAACCGTTTCTTATAGATACGGGCTTGTCTCTCCAGAGGCAGTGCGTCTTCGAACTTCTGGACTGCGATAGTCGCTAAGAAAGCAGGGGTGACTTGATGACGAGGAAGTACCTGTGGACTCAGTGGTGAGGTCTTAGGCTTGGCACCACACCCACATGAACAGACGTAGACGAAGCGGACGTTCCTGATGACTCGGAAAGAAGCCGGTATGATATCGTACTGATGGGATACCTCCTCTTTGATACGTCGCATCTCACAGCCACAGCTGCAGACCTTCTCGTCCTCTTTAAGATCATGTTCTACTCTGACATGCGGTAAAGAGTCCGGTGGAGTCGTCCTGCCACCTCGCTTCTTTCGGATGGTAGCGACTTGCTCTACCTCTGCGTCCTCTTCTACAGGAAGAGTCTCAGAAGCAAGGTCATCGAAAAGGGAAGGCTGATAGTCAAGGGACTTCTCAGAAGATGCAGTAAACCTCTGACGTGTGAGATGGTCTATCCGTTCTTCAAGATGCCTGATCTGCTTTGCCTGTGTCTCGATCATCTCTGCTTGTCTTTTGTTGATCTCAAGCAGTGACTCTATTAGCGAAGCATCATCTTTTCTCATGCGGTATTCTAGCAAAGAGAGATGACTATAGGCTTTGCAAAGCCCTATACTCTGGGGACCAAGATCTATTTAAGATCACAAGACGATGTCCAGTGATGGGTCTACTCTCTTACATCCTTTTGCAGTCTGATGTCAAGATGGGGTTTACGAGGGGCTTACTCTTTTTCTGTGGCAGGAGATGTCGCTACAGCTTGTTCTAAAAGTCTTCTAAAGACGAGCCCTCTATGTTTGGACAGTCTACGATTAAATCGAAAAGTAAATTCTTCCAAATATGCCTGCAGATGATATGTCGAAAATGCTCCTTGATGGGTACCAAGTATCCAACGTTTTAAAAGTGCAGCGATGTTATGGACTCCAGGCATGGAGACATGAGCCTGATCTTCAGAAGTAGAGACAATGGTCACTTCATGATCGTAACCAAGAGACTTCAGATCATTGTATCCTCGCCAACCATCAGTACAGACCGTACTTCCAGGTCGAACCACATCATTGATGAAACTTGTAAGACTTTTGCTTGAGGCATCTGGAATAAAACGCATCCTTACGCGTCCAAATCCCTTTGGATCATGTAGTTCTATCGCTATGACTACAACACTCTTTTGGGAGCCACGACCACGCTTACCTCTCCTGTCAACACCTCCAACAAGTGTCTCATCGACTTCTACTGTCCCTGAAAGCATCTCTCTTTCTGAGCGTACCATCGCTACCCTAAAACGTTGAAGCATCGTCCAAGCGACTCGATAAGATGTTCCTAATGTCCGTTCAATAGTCGTAGCGGACATACCCTTCTTTGCCGTAGTGACATGCCATGCTGCTTCTAGCCAAGTCGTCAATGGTGTTCTCGTCCTATCAAAGATCGTCCCTGCAGTCACGGTGGTCTGATGACGACAATAAGGACAGACAAACCGATCATGTGTCTGTTGCCATGGTGTGGAAGGGATACCACATTTAGGACAGATGAAACCGTCACCCCAGCGCAATCTGTATAAAAAGTCTGTACAACTTGTATTGTCTGGAAACATCGTCACAAATTCTCTATATGTCCGTGGATAGTCTTTTCCAGCGATCAATACTCTATCTGTATTATCATCTTTAGGTGAACCCATGAACGATTATAACGCAGGAGGAGTTAACCGACTAGCCTATTAACTTTAATGAGGATAAAGCCCAATTCCTAATCGATCTCGCCAAGACATCTATTTATCATGGTCGTGCTCAAGAAGCACGTTCTTTAATGATCAGGACCGATCTTAGGATATTAGAGCTTTTAAGTCAAGAAAAGTCTAAAGTCGAAGCTGAGATAGAGTCTTTGATGACGACAAGGCTGGATGATGCACCTATTGACAACATCAAGACGATACCTGGTGTCGCCAATAAGACTATTGCCGCTGTCTTAGGTGAATGTGGTGATCTGAGAAGGTTCTCATCTGCCAAGGCACTTATTGGCTATCTCGGTCTTTATCCTACACAATATCAGTCTGGTAACTCATTATCTGTCGGACGGTTGGCCCAACGTGGTATCCCGATTGCCAAACATGCACTTTACATGGCAGCGGTCGCATCAGTCAGACATGACCCTGAGTTAAAAAAGCTTTTTCTTGACAAAGTCTCGTCTGGTAAATCAAAAAAAGAGGCGTTGATCATTGTCGCCAAAAAACTAGTGACGATGATCTACTCTATTTTTAAATATAACAAACCGTATGAACCCAATAGAGTCTTTATCCCTCAAAATAGATAAAACAGTTTACACAGTTAGTTTTAGCACTTGTGAGAACAATGGGTTTTTAATGAACGCGACCAAGCTATATAGTTGATTATATATTTGATCATCTGAATACTCTTTCAAATACTCAGATAATGAAACACAATATCTATGTCTATAAAGAATGACTACTCGTTTAAGTCATTCGTAACTACTCACCCTATCTATAGGACACGTTCCCCACGGATGATGGCTGATAACGACTCAAACTCGTTCAAGCCTTTTTTCCTTGATGTGTCGATGATAGACCTGAGAGAGGCATAGTCTTGTGCACCCTGTAGTGTCTTGAACTGCCCTGATACTTTCAGTTTGACTTTGACGTTCCTGATGGCTCGCTCACTACCGTTATTGTCAGGCGGGATATCGGGATGAAGCAAGAAGGTGAAGATCTTCTCTCTGGCTTTTGTAAGAGAGCTGATCTGTTTAGCCGTTTCGCTCTTTTCGATGGTGGGTCGTCCTAAGAGATAAGTAAAGGTCTCTTCGTACTTTGCTTTGAGTGACACCCGTTGCTGTGGTGTCAGCTCTTCCTTGTGATCGCGTATGGCTTCTTTGAGTAAGAGCTTCATCTCTTTCATCAGCTTAGTGTCATCACACTCGATAGCATAGTTCAAGTCTCTTAGCTTGTGTGCCAGACACAACTGTTCACTTTTAGCAGTCAGTCTGTTATATGAGGAGAAGTTGTCATGCACTACACAGGCATCTGCGAACCCTTCCTCAAAGTGTTCGTCTATCACCTTGGTACCTCTTGACTTGTCTGCGACGATAAAGGTGTGTGCACTATCTTGAAAA
>JAUWRZ010000477.1 GCA_030610325.1 Sulfurimonadaceae bacterium
CTCAAGCATCGCTACCGAGTTCTGCTTCAGTACGCTGATATTGGCTTCGACCTCACTGGTAGCTTTTTGCGTACGCTCTGCCAGTTTTCTCACCTCATCAGCTACCACAGCAAAACCACGGCCATGTTCACCCGCGCGTGCGGCTTCGATAGCAGCGTTGAGGGCCAGGAGATTAGTCTGTTCAGAGATATCTTTGATCAATGAGATGACATTGAAGATCTCTTCGACGTTTTGATTGAGATGCTCGGAACTGTTGCGGGTATCGTCTATCATCTCGACTATGCGGTTGATGGTAGTGATGATCTCATCTGTACGGGTATTGACCTCTTTGATGACACTCTCGGTCTCATGGTTAAGCTCATTGACCTCATGGACACTTTGCATGTTCTTCTCCATGCTCTCGCGAAGCTGCTCTGCGTTCTCATTAGAGCCTCTGACCATGTTCTCTGCAAGATGCAGCATAAGATCACTCTTCTGCATCTGATGCTCTGTCTCTCCCTGAGCTTCGACCGCGCGATGGGCTTCTTCTTTGGCACTGTTGGCGATCTCTTCGACTTTGTCGATAAAGACATTGAAACTCGCAGCCGCCTTACCGATCTCATCATTGGACTCGACCTCAAGACGCTGCGTAAGGTCCGCATCACCCGAAGCCAGCTTTTTAGCGACCTCATCAAGACGCCCGATCGGTCTGGAGACTGCAATACGCATGATGATGACCAAAGAGAGCAGGATGACTATATCCATCACCGCCATGATGAGGACCTGTCGTACCAAAGAGGCCTCAGATTTGGCGATGAGCTGCTCCACAACAGCAAGGGACCTACCTACCAGAGCATACCCGACTACCGTGCCGGAGAAGTCTTCAACAGGTACGGAGATGACCATATGCGTATCATTGAACTGAGCTTTCTCTACCTCTTTGACATCGATGGTCTTTAATGATGCAAAGTACTCCTGATCGATCACGTCCGGACGTACTGCCAGTACAGAATCACCGATGGCCGGTGCTGATGCCAATCCTTTTGAGATGCTAAGATAACGGTTATCAAGCATGACGACGATATCTATCTTAAACTTGTTTCTCGCATCTTTGACGATGGAGTTAAGTCCCTGCATAAACTCTACCGAACCAACATAACTGCCACCATCCATCACAGGGGCAAGCCCCCGCATGACCAGTCCGGCAACACCGAGCTCGATCCCGACGATAGGCTTTTTATCCCGTTTGACAGTCACGACTGTGTTTCGAAAACCACTTAGGTCATCACCAAACTTTTGCGGTTTCCATACACGTAAGAAACTTTTGACATCTTTATCATGGATATGGATCTTGATGTTCTTGTACTTGGTGTGTGTCTTGAAATCCTTCATCAACGTAGCCAGACTCTCTATGGCCAATGCTCTGTCATCATCTCTCAAAGCAGTGATCACCGCACTGTTTCGACTGATGTTGATCGCATTGGTGATACCTATATCTGCTTTTGCCGACATGGCATCTTGAAAGAAAGTGCCAAGCTCCTCTTGCTGCTCGGCATAGATATCTTTTTTCATATCTTCGATCGAGATAAAGTAGTTGATGACGATGATGATAAAACCGATCACGATCGCCAGGATGAGCGGGATATGTACTTTTTTACTGATGGAGAGGTCGTTGAACATGGCAGACTCCTAAGTGGTTCTTCATTCAAAAAACAAAATGCAGCCAGTCATATCCCAGTGAGACCATTCAGATGATTTCCGGCAAGCAAGAGTTATATTATAGGAGTATAACGATCTATCTTTTAAAAAAAGCGTTATTGAACATATTTCAATCAAATAAAATCCATTCTTCTGTCAGCTCTTAGCTTTTTCTTAAAAAAAGAGTCCTAGCTGATAAATAGGATGATCTTTATCCTATTTTGATCTATAGTGATCTTATAAGTTTTTTCTATATATAAAGCCAACCCCCGTTAAGGAGTCATCATGTCACAGACAGAAGTTGACAGACTTGTAGAACAGGAGTATCAACTCGGTTTCACTGTCGATGTCGAATCAGACACAGCCCCGCCAGGCCTGAACGAGGATGTACTTCGATTCATCTCTGCAAAGAAAGAGGAGCCCGAGTGGATGACAGCTCTTCGTATAAAAGCACTTCATAAATGGGAAAAGGCCAAAGAGCCGCACTGGGCACATCTTCATTATGAGCCTATCGACTATCAGAGC
>JAUWRZ010000188.1 GCA_030610325.1 Sulfurimonadaceae bacterium
TTCTCTCCCGAATCTGATATCAGTGAGCTAAGTGAAGCTATCGACGCTCAGATCAAGAAACAGGCGACCGGAGAGCACTGATCCAGTCGGCGTAGGGGCACCTTTGACAACCCTGTGCATCATCAGTGTTATTTGAGATGCCCTTAAGTCAATACTATTGCGATGCTCCCACTCCACTTGGAAGTGGGTAGATATAAGTCGATTTACTTTATACTTCCAAAAATCACTTTCGGACTGCATCAATGGACTATTTTGCCAAACGTATCATCCCCTGCCTTGATGTAAAAGACGGCAGAGTCGTCAAGGGTGTCAACTTTGTCGGCCTTAGAGATGCCGGCGATCCCGTTGAAGTAGCCAAGCGCTACAACGAAGAGGGTGCAGACGAGCTTACATTCCTCGACATCACCGCCTCACATGAAGAGCGCGACACCATCGTCCATATCGTCGAGCAGGTGGCGAAAGAGGTCTTTATCCCTCTGACTGTCGGTGGCGGCATCCGAAAGCTTGACGACATCTACCGTCTTCTCAATGTAGGCTGTGACAAAGTAAGTGTCAACTCCGCTGCTATCAAACGTCCGGAACTCATCGATGAGGGGGCAAAACGTTTTGGCTCACAATGCATCGTCGTAGCCATCGATGTCAAGCAGACTGGAGATCACTATAACGTCTATCTAAACGGCGGGCGTGTCGACACCGGCATCAATGCCCTCGAGTGGGCAAAAGAGGTGGTCGACCGGGGTGCAGGAGAGATCTTGCTTACCTCTATGGATGCAGATGGTACCAAGGCAGGTTTTGACATCCCCATCACCCAGCAGATAAGTAGACTCGTCAATGTACCTATCATCGCCAGTGGCGGTGCCGGGACGATGGAGCATATCAAAGAGGCGTTTGACTACGGTGCCGATGCTGCACTTGCTGCCAGTATCTTCCACTATAAAGAGATCGATATCATGGATCTTAAACATTACCTGAGTGAGCAGGGTATCCCCGTTAGACTCTGATGAGAGCACCCCTCATCCTCCCTTACCCTGCTCTACTCTGACAACCCTTTTGATTTGGAGATAAAATGATCATCTGTGCCGGAAACAATGAGAACTTTGACTTTGCACTGCCGACAGGTGTCGGTCTTGTCGAGACAGCGATAAACCTGACGCGACTCTGCCTTTTTGATAAACCGGAGTACATACTTTTTGTCGGTACTGCGGGAAGCTATGGGAGTCATGCCATCTTTGATATCATCGAGTCAAAAACAGCGGCTAACATCGAACTCTCTTCGCTTCAGAAAAAGTCATACACCCCGCTTGACAACGTGATCTCTACGCAAACTGAGGACAAACGTGATGTTATCATCAACTCCTCCAACTACATCTCTACCGATCTTGAGCTGGCATCTGGATTTGAGCGATTTGGTGTCGCGCTTGAGAACATGGAGTTCTTCTCTGTCTTGCGTGTAGCTCAAGAGTTTGACATCCCCGCCGGTGGTGTCTTCTGTGTGACCAACTATTGCAATAAAGATGCCCATAAGGATTTCATGCAAAACCATGAAGAAGCCAAAAGCAGACTTACTGCTCACGTGAAACGCAGGATCAAGGAGCTGACCTCATGATACTACCTACTATCCTCGACTATACCAAAGAGCAGCTTGCCACACAGATAAAGCCGGCATTTCGCGCCAAGCAGATCTATGGTTGGGTCTATCATCAATACGCCGAGAGCTTTGATGTGATGCAGAACGTCCCAAAGAGCCTTCGTGAAGAGTTAAATGGTAAATATATCATCAACCCCCTCAAGACACTCCGTAAAGAGGAGGCCGCTGACGGGACTATCAAGTACCTTTATGAGCTACCTGATGGCAAGACCATCGAGACGGTCCTCTTACGTATGAAAGAGGAGAAGGTAGATGAGACAGGTAAGATCACCCAAGAAGCCAAATACACAGTCTGTGCCTCTACTCAGGTCGGCTGTAAAGTCGGCTGTTCGTTCTGTCTCACCGCCAAAGGCGGTTTTACCCGGGACCTGACAGCCGGAGAGATCGTCGCACAGGTCCTTGAAGTGAAGAAAGATAATGACCTTGCTGCCCATCGTCGTATGAACATAGTCTATATGGGTATGGGTGAGCCTCTTGATAATCTGGACAATCTTGCCACTGCTATTAAGATCATCAAAGATGAAGAGGGTCTATGCATCTCAGGAAAGCGTCAGACCGTCTCTACAAGCGGCATTAGCACCAAGATCGATAAACTGGGTAAGATGGACCTGGGCGTCCATATCGCCATCTCACTGCATGCTGTAGATGATGAGCTTCGTACAGAGCTCATACCGATGAACAAAGCCTATAACATCGCTTCGATCATCGATGCGGTCAAACGCTTTCCTATCGATGCCAGAAAGCGGGTCATGTTTGAATACCTTGTCATCAAAGATAAGAACGATGGTCTCACCTCGGCAAAAAAACTGGTCAAGCTGCTACACGGCATCAAGGCCAAAGTCAATCTGATCTACTTCAATCCCTATCCTGGGACAGAGTACAGACGCCCTACCCCTCAGGACATGGTCAAGTTCCAGGAGTATCTCATAAAGCATGGTCTACTATGTACTATCCGAGACTCAAAGGGCATAGATATCAGTGCTGCATGTGGACAACTCAAAGAGAAGACGGAGGAGGAGCGATGATGATGATAGAGTACTTTCAGATCGGTTTTTTAGTGATCGTCGTCACGGTAGGTCTCGGTGGCTTTATCTGGGCCGTTAAGAATGATAAGTTCTGATCAGGCGCGCTAGCGCTTGTCTCACCCTCTTTAACTGCCTATGGCCCCTCTGTCTTTCACACTTATAAAAATTTAATCTAACTATAAATAATAACAATCTATTTATTACTTATGTAATAGCTACATAGAAGTTCTACTCTTGATGAGTAAGGATACTACTATCACAATATGAGATATTTTATTTGAGTTAAAAGATAATTGTTTGATGATCTATCCAAGAGAGGTAAACAGCCAACACACCAGGGAGGCCGTTTATGTCTGCAATGGTATCACATAATGCTTATAGCAAACTAATACACCAAAAGCAGAAAATAGACACGACTTGAGCACAAGGGATCTACTCCAATAACAGTTGATAAGGGGTGCTCTTTCGCTCTCATAGATCTTCATATCTTCACAAGAGTATATAGATTTCACATTGTGCTCTAAAATGTGAATAAGAATATTCATATTTTAAAAGATCTCAGAGATTCAGACTTTTTTTATCTAAATAGTTTCTTAATTCATAAAGTATGACTTTCTTGGCAGACTCCCTATTTTAGGGGTTTTAGTGCTATTTTTATAATGATTCACATACCTTTCCCTATTTTTATACTACATATAAGTAGCTTTATTCACATATATTTAAAAAGAAGATAAAAATGCTTATCATTACCGACTTGTAAGCACCAAGTATCACCTTTGTGATCAACTATTTTTATACTTTTCGAAACAGTGACCAAAATCCAAATAGAAGACGTTCTAAGCTGACCGTACCCAATACCCGACCTATATCTCAATGCCTACCATCACTCTTTTTAGGGTGCCTTTCCATGAAGGCAGTATAAGGGCACCTCTAATGAGCCTGTATATCATCAGCGTCTCATACGACTTTGTGATCAAGGCAGGCTCACGATGTTGTATGAGACGCCCTTAAGCGCATCTCAATTACCTTCTGAAAAAAACAGAGCCACTGGTCTGGATCTTATTGACGCCGTACGTAATGATCTAACTATCCCCTACGAAGTCGTTAAGAAGAAGATACAGAACATCCCATCACGTGGTGATCTACTTCCATGCAGGAGAGGTGTCCCAAGCCTATTTTCATGAAATAAGTGATGGCAAGTGGAAAAGTGCTTTTGTCAAGTCTACTAAAAGGACACAGAGCCCTATCCTACCTATTTTTATCAAAGCAAAGGACTAAACCTCTTTTATGGGGTATCGTAGTCTACAGGCCTTTTGCTACACTCCTGTTGAGCCATGAGATGATGCATGCATGTGACTCGATATTTGAGCTTGATTTGAGAGAGCTGATAGCTTCAAACACTATCTCAGGTATACAGCTTGACGACAGGGCATCTCTATTGTATCACTCGTACTAAGCTTGCTACTTATCAGACTGAACAGTGCATAGCATATCCAGAGTCCAGACAGAAGTTCAAAAGCAATGAGCACATCGCAACGACCTCCGAGACAAGCATACCTACCTCGTCGAACATGAGAAGCCATGGATAGCATCGAGAGCTCGAAAAGTATGATGAGTCCTATCTACACCTTTTGTTCTGGGATGATACATTTGAAGTCATTGGAGTCTACCTAGATCACTATCCTCACATCAAATATATGTATAGTCATGCAAGTATTGGCCTGACATACCAGCGACTTGCCCAAAAGTCCTCCTCTATTTCTATAACACCTACTGCGGTGCCAAAGGGGCTTCTGAGTATCTCTCATACTCCACAAACAAGGAACACGATGTACGTTTTAATGAAGATGACTATCTCGCTGACTTTAAAGTATTTAAGAGACGTCTCCATACCTTTGATATGACTACTCCGACTCACCTTGAACAGTACAGCGAGTTATATGAAAAAGGAGGAGTACAGTTTATGGACTTTGATATTGACACGGAGTTCAATGACTCTATTGATGGGAATGTCCTTGTCGGGATAGATAAGTATTATCATTACTTCGTCCAAACAGTCAGTTATACAAAACCGACAATGGCATAAAAGCGCGTGACAGTTGCGAACTCTGGAGCGAAGCAACAGATGAAGCTGTGTCACCTCTGTAGTCCATACAATCAATACTACAAAGAGCAGACAGATCGACATTGCCAGAGCTTCGTCCAAACAGTCAATAATACAAAACCGACAATGGCATAAAAGCGCGTGACAATTGCTAGCTCAGGAGCGAAGCAACTGACGACGCTGTGTCACCTCTATCGTCTATACGATTATTGCTGTAAATGCTAGGTAGATTAATATATATCAAGCTTCGTCCAAACATACATCAGTCTATTGTTTCACGTGAAA
>JAUWRZ010000033.1 GCA_030610325.1 Sulfurimonadaceae bacterium
ATACTCTCTCTTGCCTTCTCTATCTTAGTCGTGTAGAGCGTCATCACCTGTGTTGCAGCATATCGAAATGTGATGTTTTGAAGGTTCCCGTAACCTTTAGCCATCTTATCAGTCACTCTCGGTGCAGAGACTGTGATCTCTTTATCAATGAAGCCTTTCTCTTTGAGAGACCTTCTGATCTTGAGCGTGTCCTCTTCAAGACCTTCATAGAGTACTGAGAGGTGATTGCTTGCACGCTGATACTGAATGGGCCACAACAGCACATCTGCTTTCACCTCTCTCTCTGCCAAGCCTTTGACATAGACAGTACGGTCCAGTTCTTTGAACTTTATAAGACTCTCACCCAATAGAAAGCCCAATCCTGTGAGACCTGCTATCAATGATAGTCCGATGATGAGAGATGCCCTGATAGTCATATTGACTCTCCTGCTGATCAAGTCGTTAAGGACATCAGACCTGAACTCTTCACTAAAGACTTCTCAAGCCACCTGCTTCTCTTTATGCCCTTGGACAAACGCAATAAATGCTTCTGATGAGAGTGGTTTGCTCAGGAGGTCTCCCTGACCGATGTCGCACTGCTGTTCTATTAAGAACCTCTCCTGATCACTTGACTCGATGCCTTCAGCGACAACAGTGTAATCAAGGCTCTTGGCAAGGGCGATGATAGTCTTTGAGATAGCGACATCATCAGGGTCATGCGGAAGCTGCTCAATAAACGCCCTGTCTATCTTGATCGTATCCAGCGGTAGTATCTTAAGATAACTCATGGAGGAGTAACCTGTGCCAAAATCATCGATCGATATCTTGAAGCCTATCTTTCTAAGCTCCTCAAGGATGTTCTGATTACGCTCTGTCTGCTCCATCACATAACGTTCCGTGATCTCTATCTCAACAAAATCAGCTTTGATCCCTACGCTCTCTATCATCGCTTTGAAGTGTTCGACGACATCATCTTGATTGAACTGGACAGTCGATACATTGATAGCGACCTGCTCCAGACCAAGACCAAGGGATCTCCACCTTAAAAACTCTTTACAGGCATTGACGAAGACCCAGCTTCCGATGTCAAGTATGATACCGCTATCTTCAGCGATGGGGATGAACCTGTCTGGTGATATCACATCACGGTCGTGCTGATCCCAACGCAGCAGTACCTCCGCAGCGATGACCTTTTGGGTACCCAGGTCATATTGGGGTTGGAAGACCAATGAGAACTCATCCTTAGCAAGTGCGTAGCTAAGATCATGCTCGATACTAAGGCGTTCATGAAGTTCATCAGTGAGACTCTGTGTACAGTAACGGTAACCGTTCTTACCCTCATCTTTGGCCAACTGCATGGCGCTATCTGCATTTTTGATCAAGGTATTCGTATCAATTCCATCATCCGGATAGATAGCGATCCCGATGCTTGCTGTCGTGTTGACATCATACCCATTGACATGAATAGGCTCTTTGAGCACGCTAAGGACGGCCTCTGCTACTGCAGTAGCTTCATCGTGTTCCAGGAGCCCTTCTAATAAGATGACGAACTGATCAGCACTGACACGTGCGAGGAAATCAATATCGGTGATGACCTTTTTGAGTCTGTTCGCAACGACCTTAAGTACCACATCACCAATATGATGTCCCAATGTATCATTGACTATCTTAAAACGGTCAAGGTCGATAAAGAGCAGTGCCAATAATTCATCTTGAGTATCAGCTACCGTGATCGAGCTCTCAAATCGTTTGATAAACAAGCTGCGACTGGCCAGACCGGTAAGATGATCACGCTCACTACTATGATCGACTTTCACTTTCTCATCATGAAGCGCACGCTCTTTGATATCGAGTTCTCGTCTATGCCGCAGTCGATCACGGTTCCAATGCAGCAGTATCAGCAAAAGAGAGATGACTGCGACAGCTATCTTCCACACCAGCCAGCGGTCAGGTCCCGGTTCAGACTTTGAAAGGAGCCATCGGGAGTAGATGGAGCTCTTTATCTCTGGTGTCATACTCAAGAGCATCTCATCAAAGATAGAGTACAAAAGTGGTTCACTCTTACTTACAGCTATGCTCCATTGCGACTTCTCATCTGACATACCGGAGACATGCAGTCTCCCCGTATACTCATCCGCGATCATGTAGTTTAAGAGACTCACAGGGTAGAGAAAGGCATAGAGTCCACCTTGGACTACTCTCTTTAAAGCACTGTCGACACTTTTGACACTGACGATCTCCAGCTCTGGGTACTTCTCCTCCAGAGTAGCTCTCATAGCACTCTCTTTTACGACACCGATCTTTTTTCCACTGAGTACATGCAGGTCAGGGACAAAGGCTTCATCTATCTGTGTCACTACCACCATCTGGTCATCAAGATAAGGCCTTGTCAAAAAAGCTCCATCGCTTAAGCGTGAGGGATCTGGCATCATGACATGAAAGTCACATCCACCCTCCATCGCTGTATGAACGCTCTCTTGCATACTCTTACTCACTACCAGCTCTATAGGGATATGCAGTAATGTCTCAAAATAATCGATATAGTCACCTGCTATACCACTGAGCCTGCCCTCCTCTACAATGACAAATGGAGGTAAGTCCGGCGGAACACACATGGTGAGCTTCTTCTTCTCCTGCAGGTACTCATTTTGTGTCTTAGAGAGTACGAGACTCCCTTTTTCAGCCGTGCTCTTAAGTCCTGCATACGGTTTGAGCCATCGCTGTTCCAGATGGCTCAGCTCCTCTTCGGTAATAGCATGCAATGCATCATCGATCATCGCCTTTAACATAGGAGTGTCAGACCTGATACCAAAGGAGAGGCTACTGACAATATTGAACGCCTCCAGTCGTCCAGCTATCTTTAGCTCCGAATAGCCCTGCTTCTGGAGCATAGTCTCTACTATCTTCAAGTCACTCACCATAGCATCGACTTCACTGGCTGCGACTGCTTCAAGCATCGTCGTCGTCTCTTTGTACTCCACGATATCTATCGTCGGATATCGCAGCCTGATGGCCTGTGTAGTAAGCGAACCCTCCAGCAGTGCTATGCGCTTACCTTCGATATCAACGATATCATGTAGATCATCCCGGCTCTTTTTGGTGACAAGGACAGCATCGACATCCAGATAGGCAGCACTCAGAAGTGCATCATATCTATTGCCTATGAACTTAGGTGCCAACTGCATCATATCGATGTCGCGCATCATCAGGTCGGTATAGATATCCCGGTAGTCATCAAAAGGCTTAAACATCACCTTTAGACCGCTCTTCTCACTCACCAGTCGCAACAAGTCTGCTGAGTAACCCTCACATCGCCCATCTTGCATAAACTCCAAAGGCTCCAGATGCGAAAGGCAGGCGACTCTGATCTCAGGGTGTTGAGCTTGGAAGAAGTCACGCTCACCTTGCAGATAGACTTGTTCTTCTCTATAAGAAGGGACTGAGGGCACCTCTCTCTTCTGTAGAACACTAAAGAGGTCTGAGATGCTTTCCGGAGGTAGTTTGGCAGACAATGGTATAGATAACAGAAGAAGCAGCAATAGTGACCGACCTCTCTGATATATACCCATGACACTTCCTACTTTTGACCTGATGACACACTTTATATGGCATGCCCAGGGTCTAGAATTAAGCTATCATACCATACTCAGGCTTGCCAGAAATCACTCTATCGACTGATAAAACACCCCTTCACATCGATGCATTTAAAAAGATAAAAAACATATGAGATCACACTGGAGAGAACGTATTTTATCTTATATGACTATCTCTTCACAATGATAAATATAGCTAAACCATGAACAGAAAAGTCCAATAACATCTGTTCATAAAAAAAGTAGTATGTCGAGGGGGCAGCATCATAATGTTATTATAATTTTTTATATTTAGCTAAAGCTGCGAGCGTTAAAATAACCTATACCATAACTCTTTTTTAGAGGAGATAGCATGCGGCTCAAACAGTCATACCTTGAGTTCACACGGATGAGTGAGTATTTTCGAAGTCTCGGTCTGCTTCTGGCACGCCTAGTCATCGCTTATGGTTTTTTCGAACCGGCGATGATGAAATGGAACGATATCGATGCTGTAGCAGAGTGGTTTGGCTCCATAGGCATCCCCTTGCCTGGCATAAATGCCTATTTAGCGGCTATGACCGAGATCACCGGTGTCATCTTACTGGCACTGGGACTGATGACACGGCTTATCTCTTTGCCGCTAATGGTCGTCATGATAGTCGCTATCGTCACCGTGCATCTTCCCAATGGTTTCTCTGCCGGTGACAACGGTTTTGAGATCCCTCTCTATTACCTGCTCTTCTTACTTCTGTTCTTTGCAGAGGGAGCCGGAAAGTTCAGTCTTGACAGGCTTATCTTCGGAGAGAGAGAGTAACGATGGAAGCACTACTCGCTTTTACCTCCGGAGTAAACGCCTACCATTTCCCGATCTTGATGTTCCTACTAAAGGCCTCACTGATCGTCTTTATCCTACTCTCCATCATACTACTTGTCTATGACCGTTTTATCCAACGTGAGGACCAGCTTCTCATCAACTACCCATTGGTCGGACGTCTTCGCTATCTCTTCTACCTCTTACGTGACCCCATGCGCCAGTACTTTGGTGATGAGAAGTTCTATGAGTCCTTTGACAAAGTCAAATGGGTCTATAACGCCGCCCAGGGAAGATCGCCTTACGCTTCGTTCTCACCAGGACAGCCACAAAAGAGTGCACGTCTCTCTATCAAAAATGCCAATTTCGTACTAAATACAGAAGATGTCAGTGACCATTTCAGTGTCACATTCGGAGAGACCTCAAAATACCCCTTTACGACAAGCTCCATCATCGGACGCAGTGCCATGAGTGATGGGGCCATCTCTCCCGAAGGTACACGGGCTTTTTCCAAAGGTGCCTACCTTGGTGCTTTTCCCATCAATACCGGGGAAGGCAGTCTGACTTCTAATTTCCTCTTCACCCATCATCATTCGAAAGAGAGTCGATATCTTGAGACAAAAGAGGGCACACTCTTTGCCAAAAGTATCTATCGTGTACTCGACTATCTGCTAAACGAATCGGTCGCTCAGAAGGTGTATCGCCACCTTATCATCGATGCAAAAGATGAAGAGAGCTATCTTCTTGATAAAAAACGACTTGTCTGTTTTCGTATTGACTGGGATGCACCTCTAAGTGATTTCCCCAGTGAGGTCCCATCAGATCTCCCCGACATCATCTTTCAGATGGGCAGCGGCTTATACGGTGTACGTGATCGCAGCGGGAGACTTGATGAAGATCGGTATAAGAAGACGATGCGCTTTTGCCGTATGACTGAGATCAAGATAGCACAGGGAGCCAAACAGACCGGTGGTAAACTACTTGCTTCAAAGGTAAGCCATACTATCGCTTACTACCGTGGTGTCGAAGCCCATAAAGACCTTTTCAGTCCCAACCAGTTCCCTTATGCCCATACCATCGAAGAGCTCTTTGACTTTATCGGACGGCTCAAAGCACTATCGCAAAGACCTGTCGGTATCAAGATAGTCATCTCCTCCAAAAAAGCATTTGAGGAGTATGCTGCGCTTATCAGAAAACGTATCGATGAAGGATCTGATGCTTACCCTGATTTCATCACGATCGATGGAGGAGATGGAGGAAGTGGTGCGGCTCCATTAGAGATGATGATGACTGTCGGATTGACTATCGCTAAAGCTCTTTATGTCGCAGACAGTACCCTCAAAGCCTTTGGAGTCAGAGAGAGAGTCAGACTTATAGCCAGTGAGAAGGTACTGACCCCTGATGACGCCGTTATACTGCTGGGCATTGGAGCAGACTTCATCGCGATAGCCCGTGGGTTCATGATGAGTGCGGGCTGCATACGTGCGAGAGAGTGCTCCGGAGCCAATGGTCGCAACTGCCCAGTAGGCCTCGCGACGCAAGATCGTCAAAAACGGGCCTCGTTTCTGGTCGAGAAACAGGCAGACAAGGTCGTCTCCTATCATAGACAGATGCTTTATGGTATTCGTCAGTTGCTGGCGGTCATCGGAGTAAAGAGTATCTCAGAGCTTAACAGAGAACATCTGCTCTTCAAGGACCATACCGGAAAGAGCTACTTTGACATTGATGACTATTTTAAGGAGATGCTCAATTGATCTTGCTTATCAGGACTTTCTTTTGAGCTTTGGTACCGGAAAAAGCGGTTCGAAATATTTATGTGATACTTTTTTAGCTCTCTCTTTCGCCTCATATTTGTCCAGGACATCTTTGGCATATTTTCCACCAAGTGGTATCTTGGTCGTCGCTGCATAGGTGAAATCGATCATCTTCTCGAAGATATGTACTTTTTCTGACTCTTTGGGTGACTCTGTCTCGACCTTCTCGCCTTCGACTACTTTTTTCTCATCAGTAGACATTGCTACTCCTTCTTATGCTAAACGTTTTCTCAATAGGTCTAGAAATGGTTCAAATGCAGGCAGGTTCAATGAACTCTCCCGCTGCTTTGCTCCCCACATCGGCTCAGGGAAGTGACTATCCCCTTTAAAGCGTGCCATAATATGCCAATGGACATGAGGCAACATATTACCAAATGAGGCGATATTGATCTTTACTGGCTCATAATACTCAAGCATGAGCTTCTCTATCACGTCTAATGCGTCCCAGATAGCATGCTTTTCTTCAGGAGTACATTCGCTGAACTCTTTATGGCTGGCGTGGGTAAATATCTTCAGCCATGGGACATCACTCTCGTGACGTTCAATATAGATCAGATCATCGGTATGAACTGCCGGCATAGCTTATATCTACCTCTCTTCGTAAGAAACGGCGACGGGTGAAGGCACCAAAACGGCGGTCCAACTCACCAAGACGTCTATCTGAACGAGCTGAATCCCAAATATCAAATAGGCGGCGGCCACTTAGTCTGGTACGGCGATCAGAGATGTTCCTACGCTCCGATCGCCTTCGTTCTGACACCTGATACTTTCTGTACATATAGACAAACAGTGTCAGTCCACTCCCAAGAAGGAGGATCGTCAACAACATCTCCATCGTCACCCCTTTGATTGAATCTTAAACAGCGATTAAGGATGAATTGTAGCACGCAGAACATTTGCTTTGACTTTGTTTATTTATTTTTTATCTATTGATCAATAAGGTGATACAAAAGGGAAAGGTCAGAAGGATAATAAAAGAGAGATCCCTCAATAGAGAGATAGTCAAACTCTATTTTGGAGAGAAAGGTACGAGTGCAGAACCCCAGGTAAGACCACCGCCAAAGGCATCAAGCAGCATCATCTCACCTTTTTTCAGGCCGCCTGCTTCATACAGGTCGTTCATAGCCATCGGGATCGATGCTCCTGATGTGTTACCATATTTTCCGACAGTTATCACGACCTGGTCCTCACGCATCTTCAAGGCATCACCTACCGCTTTGATAATACGGTAGTTGGCCTGATGCGGTATGAAGTGCTCTATAGAGTCAGCTTCTATACCTGTCTCAGCAAGGATATCTTTCACATCTTTCGTCAAAGTACGAACAGCGACTTTAAAGGTCTCATTACCTTTCATCTGCATGAACGATGACTCGGCGTCCAGACTGTCATGGACAGAACCTGTACCGCCATTTGGCGTCATAAGGAGGTCTGCGTAGGTACCATCAGCCGCTGTATGGACCTCGATGATCGCCTCGTCTTTGTTCTCAGTGGCACTGATCACAGCTGCACCGGCACCGTCTCCGAAGAGGATACAGGTACCGCGATCAGTGTAGTCAGTGATAGCACTCAGTTTCTCTGCCCCTACGATCAGGACATTCTTTTTCATCCCTGACTCGATGAAAGCTTTCGCGATACTGAGGATGTAGATGAAGCCTGTACAGGCTGCTGAGATATCAAAAGCAGTGACAGGCGGAAGTCCCAGTTTTTTCGAGATCAGTGTAGCTGTCGAAGGCATGGTGAAGTAATCAGGTGAGATCGTAGCACAGACGACCATGTCTATCTCACTCTTGTCGAGGCCAGAACGCTCTATAGCCAGCTCAGCAGCTTTTACACCAAGATCACTGGTGTGTTCATCTTCTGCAGCGATATGTCGCTCTTTTATACCGGTACGTTTTAGTATCCACTCATCTGAAGTGTCGACCATCTTTTCGAGGTCGGCATTGGAGAGTATCTTTTCCGGGACATAGGCACCGATAGAACGAAATGCTGCATACATGATTCTTATTCCTTATTCTGCTGCCATCTGGGCAAGACGTTTCTCAATATGCTCATTGACACCTGTGTCTACGTAGCGTATTGCCTGAAAGATCGCGTTCTTGACAGCTTTGGGATTACTCTTTCCATGGCTGACTATCGCACAGCCGTTTATGCCGATCAGTGGAGCTCCACCGATCTCAGCATAATCGATCTCTTTTTTGAGGAGTTTAAAGACTTTTCTCATTAGAAGTGCTCCGGTGATCGCTACCGGTGACTTACGGATATACTCTTTGATAAAGAAACTGATAGTCGACGCAACACCTTCGGATGACTTCAGGACCAGATTACCGATAAAGCCGTCACAGACGATGACATCACAAGAGCCGTTGAAGATATCACTACCTTCGACATTTCCCTTAAAGCCTTCGTGCCCTTTAAGCAGTTTAAATGCTGCTTTTGTGACTTCATTGCCCTTGGACTCCTCTTCACCATTGGTGAGAAGTCCGATACTCGGGACTTCGATGCCCAAAAGATCCTGTGCGTAGTACTGGCCCATCACAGCGAACTCTCTAAGGTTCTTGGCATCACAGTCTACGTTCGCACCGACATCAAGCAGTACGCTTCGACGACCTGTCCTCGTCGGCATCAATGTGACAAGTGCCGGACGTGAGACCCCTTTCAGGCGCCCCATGCGTAGGGTAGCAAGTGTCATCGTCGCTCCACTGTGACCTGCAGACACAACACCGTCTGCCTCACCTTTTCGGACAAGGTCCACAGCTTTATAGATAGAGCTCTCTTTTCGTTTAAGCGCATCGGTAGCTGAGTCACCCATATCTATGACATCACTGGCGTCTACAATGGAGATGTTATTTTTATAACCCTTGGGTAACAGAGATAATATCTTCTTTCTATCGCCAACCAAGATCGGTATAAAACGTTCCGCTTTAAGTGCCTGAACTGCACCTTTTACAATCGGAGCAGGACCGAAGTCTCCGCCCATCGCGTCTATTGCGATCTTGACCATTGCCATAGGTTACTTGTACTCACCAGTAGTCGGGTTGACATGGTGAGGCAACTTATAAGTGCCGTCTTTGTCTTTGACCGGGCGCGCCAGTGTGATCTTGTAATGTGTTCTACGCTTTGCAGAACGGGTATGTGATACGCGTCTTTTAGGTACTGCCATATTAAATCCTTTCTATTTTCTGTACTCTCTACAGATTGTTTTCTCTACACTGTTCGCATCTATGATAATCGCTTTTTATCAGCTCTATCTCTGAGTGCAAAAGTTCATCCATGTCGATCTTATCATCCATCTCGACTATATCGAGTCCGTTATCCGAACCGCTATATATACCGTCAAAAAGGAGTAGGTCGATCTTATCATCCAGCATTATATCGAATTGTTCAGCACAAATGTCACAGGCAACAGAAAGTCTCCCTTCCAAGAGTGCCTTCATCTGAAAAAGTGCGCCCTCTTTATGCGCGAGCGTCCCTTTCAGCGTGATATCCTCTCTTGCGAGTTCAAACGGTTGAGGGGTCTTTCCTACATGTCTGAACGGAATATACATAGATGCTTAAGAGATATCTCTGTCTGCGAAAAAGAAGCTGATCTCTATCGCTGCGTTCTCAACTGAATCACTTCCGTGAACTGCATTAGCATCGATGTTCTCTGCAAAATCTGCACGGATAGTACCAGCTGCAGCTTCTTGAGGGTTAGTCGCACCCATCAGGTCACGATTCTTCTGCATAGCGTCTTCGCCTTCAAGGACAGAGACGACCACTGGGCCACTAGTCATAAAGTCAACAAGGTCGTTGAAAAAAGGACGCTCACTATGAATACCGTAAAACGTCTCTGCGTCTTTACGAGACAGTCGAAGCTTTCTAGTTGCTGCGATCTTAAGACCATTGCTCTCAAAGCGGTCCAAGATCTTACCGATAACACCTTTTGCTACTGCATCAGGCTTGATGATAGATAACGTACGTTCCATCAAATCTCCTACATAAATATTATATTTATAAAAATAGAGTGCGATTATATCGAAAAAATATTGTGGATTGGTTAAAGTTGGGAAAATATTGAAGTTTTACTCAGTAGATGTAGAAGTTCTTACTCTTTATATTGCTTATAAAGCACCGTAGAACGGCGCTTTATGACTACTCGACAACAGGCTCTAGGTTTGTGCGCTGCTCATCAGTAATATCTTCACGGTGCTCAGGACTTTCGCCGATCGCAGCCCATGTGATACAGCCTTCTGTAGGACATGAAGTAGCACATGCTGGTTCATCGTGGTGACCAACACACTCTACACATTTGTCTTCATATACGTAGTATATCTCTTCACCCGTCGGGTTATCATCTTCGTCAACGATCGCTTCTACTGGGCACTCATCGATACACGCACCACAGTTGATACAAGTATCATTAATTATTACTGCCATGTAGTCTCCTATATTTTGGTTTCGAAGACTATACCACTTAGATTTTTAAAGGTACCTAAAAAGTAATGTCTACGTCACAAATAAGAGCACGTTTTGTAACGCTTTACTATATATGAGACAAGTGTAAAAACCATCCATGTCATAGAGTGAAAAAATCATTAAAAAAGTAGGTAAATATACGTCAACCCGTTATAAAGGTCTATTATAGTGAGAGATGCTTGAAAAAGCGTGACGATTACAGGATTTTAGATTAGAGAAAGAACGTCTTAACAGCGCGTGACAGTTGCAAGATTTAGAGCGAAGCAATAAACGCCGCTGTGTCACCACTAATGTCTATACGACTTCTACTGAAAACAACAGTTAAAGAAATCAGAAATAGCCCTTCGTCTAAACAGTTCGAACGAAGGGTCTAAGGAGTTCAAATCCCCAAATAAGCCTTAATAACATCCACCTTATCCGTACGTTCCCAGGTAAACTCCGGCAATTCACGGCCAAAGTGTCCATAAGCCGCAGTCTTACGGTAGATAGGACGAAGCAGGTCTAGCGAATCAATGATCCCTTTCGGTGTCAACTCAAAGTTATCCTTGACACACTGCTCTATCTTCTCTTCTGAGACGACTCCCGTACCATGTGTGTTTACCATGATAGAGACCGGTTCGACCACACCGATGGCGTAAGCCACCTGGATCGTCACACGGTCACACGCACCTGCAGCGACAAGGTTCTTAGCCACATAACGCGCGGCATAAGCAGCAGAACGGTCTACTTTGGTCGGGTCTTTACCACTGAAGGCACCACCGCCATGCGGGCAGGCACCACCATAGGTATCTACAATGATCTTACGACCAGTCAGACCGGCATCACCCTGTGGTCCACCGATGACGAACTTGCCTGTCGGGTTGATGTGATACTTCACATCTTTGCTTAACAAGTCAGCAGGGATCACTTTCTTGATGACCTCTTCGATGATGTCTTTATGAAGCTGCGCCTGATCGACATCAGC
>JAUWRZ010000192.1 GCA_030610325.1 Sulfurimonadaceae bacterium
CATCATCGGTGATCTTCAGCAGGCATTGAACGATAAAGGTTATGATGTCGGCGGCGTAGATGGACGCCTTGGACGAGGGACTTATGGTGCACTTGAGAAGTACCAGAAAGAGAACTCGCTGGCAACTGGTGGTATCACTTATGAGACACTGATCGCTCTAGGCATCAAACAAAAGTAAGACTCCAACTCTCTTCCCTGATCACAGGGGAGGATAGAACTACTCACCTTCTACCTATCTATCAGCTCTTCTCTTTACAGATTGACGCTTATCAAGATAAGATAGGATGATCTGTTCTATAATCTGCAGCATGACATTTGAGAAATATACCACAGAACTGACTACACTTACCAAGTTTGTCGAATACTACTGCAACGATCACCATAGCGATATCCCCAGAAAGTCTCAGAGTATCACCTTGAAGTATGCCGGTGAACGCTCAGAACCTCTTGAGGCAGTACTTTGTGACGAGTGTGCCGAGATGGTGATGTATGGGATGGCAAGACTTCAGGGATGTCCCTTTGATGACAAACCAAAATGCAGAAAATGTCCCAATCCCTGTTATGAACGCCCTATGTGGAAAAAGCTGGCCAAGATCATGCGTTACAGTGGGGTTAGGTTCGGATTGGAAAAAGTACGTACAGCGATGCGTTTTTGGGAAGTCGAGACGACGGCTTCTTAAAAGGGGAGAAGCCCTTGTTTTCTAACGTAAGATCTCTTTTGCTATCTTAAACTGATTGGCGGTCATAAGGTGGATCTTCGGATGAAGAGCTTTAAGGTCATCAAAGAGCTGCTTACTCAGATCAAAGCCTACTTTATACTCCTCCTCCGGTGATATCTCATGGGCCTTTCGCAGGGACTCTATCCAGTTTGAAGGGACATTGATACCCGGGACATGGGACGCAAGGAATTGTGCAGTACGAAGCTTGGTGATAGGGAAGATACCGAGGATCAAAGTACTCTCTCTTCTCTCCTCACTCTCGGCTTTCGCATTTTCCAGCAATTCCAAAAGCAGCTCGGCGTTCTCGACATCATAGACTGGCTGGGTGATGATGCCCTGTGCACCATGAGCCATCTTCTTGAGCATCTTCTTCTGTAGTGTCTTCGGGTTTTTGGCATAGGAGTTGATGACTGCAAAAGGGTAGATGGGCTCTGGCTGCTCAGCCAGTGGTTTACCTGCATAGTCGATGCCGCTGTTAAAACAGGAGATCATATCCAGCAGAAGCGAGCTGTCACTCTCAAATACCCCTTTGGAGTGGGGCTGGTCAGAGATCTTTGCGGGGTCTCCGGTAAGGGCCAGGATGGCGCGGACATCTACCTCATTGGCACCGAGCAGATCTGACTGCAGGGCGATACGGTTACGGTCGCGCATACTCATCGTGGCGATGACTGGCTTGTCAAAACGGTCTTGCAGCATCTTAGCCGCGAAAAGTGCGTTGTACTTCAGCTTGGCAAGGGGGTTGTCAGTAGTACTGAAAGCATCCACATCTTTCTCCAGCTCCAGTGCCGCGATCCTCTCTATGATCGGAGCGAACCTGGGTGAGTGCGAAGGGGTGGTCTCGAGTGTGATGTAGGTGCCGTTGTGTAGTCTGTCGATGAGTTGTTCAAACACGTAAAAGTCCATTGTGGATATAATTGCGGGATTATAACTAAAGGGCACCCCTAAAACCCCTGAATATCATCAGGCGTTATAATGGTGACCCCAAGATTGGAAGATTACTGATGAGATTGTGTGTATTTGATTTTGACTCGACATTGATGGATGGTGAGACGATCGACTTCTTTGCCGAGGAGCTGGGTATCGGTCCAAGAGTCGCGGCGATAACAGAACGGGCTATGAGCGGAGAACTTGATTTTTTCGAGAGTCTGCAGGAGCGTGTGGGACTGCTGAAAGGGCTTGAGTACAAAAAGGTCGAAGAGATAAGCCACTCACTGCCTTATATGCCCGGTGCGATAGAGACCATAGCTGAGTTGAAAAAGATGGGCATGACCGTCGTCTGCTTCAGCGGAGGCTTCCGTACAGCGACGACGTATGCCAAAGATATCCTTGGTTATGATGCGGACTTCTCCAACTCGCTTCACCATAAAGATGGTCATCTGACAGGACTTGTCGGCGGCGACATGATGTTCAACTGGTCCAAAGGTGACATGCTTATACGTCTACAGGATATCTTGGGCGTAAGCGAAGAGGAGACGATGGTCGTGGGTGATGGTGCTAATGATCTCTCCATGTTCGCTCATGCCGGGACGAGAGTGGCCTTTTGTGCCAGAGAGGTCTTGAGAAAAGAGGCCAATATTATTATAGAGAAGAAAGATATGAGCGAACTGCTCGGAAGGTTGATGTAGTGTTGGAGAACTCGTTGTGGAAACAGTATGTGACAGATAAGAGTATTCGTGAGGTGTTGGCAGCTATCTATGGCTGTGACGCTGTTCAGATCGGCGATAATGAGGTCGAGCTCTATGCTACCTTAAAGCGTCATCTGACAAAAAAAGAGCTGCGCCTGTTTATAATGGTAGAGGCGGGAATAGAGCAGGCAGAGATCGCTGCTGAGCTGAAGATGGATGAGGCTCCGTTTGAGAAAGCAAGACACAAGACCTACAGTAAGGTCCGTAGCAATAAGATCCAAGACAGTGTACGCACGATCCATAGCGACAGTAAAAATGGATAATGATGCCTTGGGGTCATTATAAGATAAGTGGATATGACTTAACTTTAACTTTAGGGTAATCATATATAATGGCGGCATTCAAAAATCATGGGAGATATATATGAAAAAACGTACATCACTTCTTTTTACAGCTCTTGTAGCTCTGGGAATGTTAAGTTCTACTGCATCAGCAGATGTTAAAAAAGGTCAAAAAGCTTACCTGAAGCAGTGTAAGAAATGTCATGGTAGCGGTACTAAGGGTGCAGCGATGAAATCTCAAGACGAGTGGGAAGCGGCATTTGATAATGAGGCTGAGACCTTTGTCGAGTGGCATAAAGGTACTGATGGCGAGAAATATTCTAACGGTAAGAAATTCAAAAAGTATGCTCCGCATCTTAAAGAGTTCCTTTTCGAGTACGCTAACGACTCAGGTAACGTCCCTTCTTGCTAATAAGCCGATAAAGTATATTTCCACCGGGGAGGACTCCCCGGTATCCACTCCTTCTCACTTTTTAGTGCTAGACCACCACTTCTAATATATCAATACGACTCATCTTAATACTTAGTCTATATTTAACATAGTTTAACATCCATAAAGCTAATATTCCAGCATTAAATGGATCTGAAGGAGTTGTTTATGGGATCTAGAGAGAGTAGGGTAGAAACCCGACATAGTAAAGTGATGAAGGGTGTCATCATAGTGATAGCATTACTCTTCTCGCCTGTTGGATCGATAGCAGATGCGTATAATGCGCAGGAGTACCTTGATAGTGAACGCTATTTTAATGAACAAAGATATGCCAAGGCACTTCCTCTTCTTGAGGAGGAAGCAAAGAAAGGTTCCAAGCCTGCTATGTACCGACTTGCGAGTATGTATGAGAACGGTCTGGGTGTTGAGGTAGACTATAAAAAGTCGTCGCACTGGTACAAAGAGGCCGCGTCATCATACAGTTATGTCAATACGATGCAGGGGAGTGCAGAAGTAAAAGCCTCCTTTATGACGCAGATTGCCAGTGAAATCGATTCAAGTACCGATAAAGAGGGTGAAGCCTTTGCCATCGCAAAGATGGATACCAATACGCCAGAGACGAAAAAGCTGGCAGACTCATTCTATAGTGGCGGTTTTTTTGGACTTCAGCCTTATGATACGAACTATGTCCTGCCTATCAGTTATGCTACTGAGAAATACCCTAACGTGCTTGCCGATACCAATCGCAATAACTTCACACCGCAACAGCTGGAACAGTATGGTCATTATGACAACAATGTCGAGGTCGAGTTTCAGATCAGTCTGAAGAAACCCCTCACTTATGATCTTTTTGGATGGAATGAGTACATCACGGCTGCCTACACGCAAAAAGTGTGGTGGCAGCTCTACTCCGACTCCGGACCGTTTCGTGAGACGAACTACCTGCCCGAAGTGTTTATGAACATCCCAACATCAGAGTCCGTCGATCTCGCCTCTGGTCTTAAAGCCGTCAAGTTTGGATTTCTTCATGAGTCAAATGGCCGTGAAGGGTACCGTTCACGCTCCTGGAACCGTCTTTATCTGACCGGATTGTGGCAGTGGGATAATCTTTTTCTGGCATCGCGGATCTGGCATCGGATCTCTGAAGATGAGAAATATGAGGGTTATTATGAAGGAGAGGTAGACCCAGCTACGGGTGAAGAAGACAACAACTTTCTCGGTGATGATAATCCAAATATCGAGGACTATCTTGGGTATGGTGATATAAAGATCGACTATCTCTATAAAGAGCATCAGATAGGATCACTGCTTCGCTATAACTTTGGTTCGGGTGGATCACAAAGAGGGGCTGTCGAAGTCGACTGGTCCTACCCGTTCTTTGATTCGGAAAACACCTTCTGGTATGCCAAGGTCTTTAGCGGTTATGGAGAGAGTCTCATAGACTATGACCGCTCTGTCACCAAGACCTCATTTGGGTTCTCGTTCTCACGCGGTCTGTACTAGTGCTCTCAGGAGTGATGATATTTTTCCTGAGTCGTAGATCTTGAGAAGATCAAAATCAAAACATCAAAGGACAATACACGGTAGGGATTAGATCTCGATGTCGGCTTTATATGGGATTATATCAGACGACCTAAAGAGACGTCGGATGCAACGGTACCAGAAAAAAGTGATCTTCACTTTCTTGTCAGTCTGGGTGTTGCGTTTTAGGGAAAGTCGTTAAATCCTCCGGTCTCTCCGGAGGTCAGGGGTCGATATGTCCTATAGACAGATCGTAACGCCCATCTTATTGATGATGTGATCAACTGGGGAGCCGCTGTTATTGGTATCGACAGTGATATATTCGTGGACTTTGAACTCACTATCAGCAGTGAGCTCTGTGATCTCCTGTGTACCATCACTTGAG
>JAUWRZ010000142.1 GCA_030610325.1 Sulfurimonadaceae bacterium
AATGCGGACTGGATCGACCCTATCGGCGCAGCCGGTCTGCTTGAGCTGACGACTACGTTCAATGTCGCCCGTATGCTTGAGCGTGATGATTTTGAGAAGCGCTACAAGGGTGGTCAGTCTATCTCCATCAGCGAGTTCATCTATCCACTTTTGCAAGGCTATGACAGTGTCCATCTTAAGAGTGACATAGAGATAGGCGGGACTGACCAGAAGTTCAACCTCTTGATGGGACGACATCTTCAGCGTGCCTATGAGATCGGTAAAGAGCAGGCTGTCTTGATGATGCCTATCCTTGAAGGACTTGACGGCGTACAGAAGATGAGTAAGAGTCTGGGCAACTACATCGGGGTCGCAGATGCACCAAACGATATGTTTGGCAAGGTCCTCAGTGTCTCTGATGATCTGATGTGGCGCTATTATGAGCTTTTGAGTGCGAAGTCACTGAGTGAGATCGATGTATTGATGCAGGGTGTCGAAGCGGGAAGCCTGCATCCAAAGCGTGTAAAAGAGGGACTGGCATCTGAGATCACAGCACGTTTCCACGGTGAAGAGGCTGCCATAAGTGCTAAAGCAGAGTTTGAGAGAGTCCATGCCAAGAGTGAGATCCCAACCGATATCAACACGTATGAATTTAATGGCCCGATCTGGATCGCAAAAGCTTTGGTCGAGTGTATGATATCACCTTCGACTTCACAGGCACGGCGTGATATTAAGCAAGGTGCTGTTAAAATAGACCAACAAAAAGTCGCTGATGAGCAATTGCAACTTGACTCCGGTGAATATATCCTCCAGGTGGGTAAACGGAAGTTTGCCCGAGCAAAGGTAAAGTAATGAGTTTTGAATCCCTGAAGATCGGTAAGTATACGATAGAGAAGCCTATCGTCCAAGGTGGTATGGGTGTTGGCATCAGCTGGGATGGTCTGGCCGGGACAGTCTCCAAAGAGGGTGGTCTTGGTGTCGTAAGTTCCGTAGGGACCGGCTATTATAAAGATAAGAAGTACAGCGTGAAACTTGTCTCCCAACGTCCACTCGACGCCGCAAACTTCTACTCTCCAGAGGGCTTGAAGAAGATCGTCGAGAACGCACGCAAGATCTGTGGTGATGCACCACTGGCCTGTAATGTCCTCTACGCTATCAATGACTACGGCAGAGTCGTGACTGATGCCTGTGAGGCAGGTGTGGATATCATCATCACCGGTGCAGGTCTTCCGACCAATATGCCTGAGTTCACAGCCGACTATCCTGAAGTCGCTCTTGTGCCGATCATCTCATCCGCCAAAGCCTTGAAGATCATCTGTAAACGCTGGCAGAAACGTTATGACCGTCTTCCTGATGCTGTCGTCCTTGAAGGTCCAAAGAGTGGTGGTCATCAGGGCTTTACGTATGAGCAGTGCAGTATGGAGGAGTTCCAGCTTGAGAACCTTGTCCGTCCAGTAGTCGAAGAAGCAGCGAAGTGGGGTGATATACCGGTCATCGCAGCTGGCGGTGTCTGGGACAAAAGTGACATCGAAGCGATGATGGAGCTTGGTGCCAAAGGTGTTCAGATGGGTACTCGCTTTATCGGAACGCATGAGTGTGATGCCCATGATAACTTTAAAGAGGTACTGCTTGGTGCCGGTGAGGGTGATATCCAGTTGATGGGCTCTCCTGTGGGCTATCCTGCCCGTGGTGTACATACGAACCTTACAGACCTTGTCGAGACCCGCAGCGGTCCGGATATCAAATGTATCTCTAACTGTGTCGCTCCATGTAACCGGGGTGTCGAGGCTAAGGAGGTCGGCTTCTGTATTGCCGACCGCCTGAGTGATGCTTATAAGGGCGACTTGGAGTATGGTCTTTTCTTCTCGGGTTCAAACGGTTATCGTTTGGATGAGATCATCTCTGTCAAAGAGCTGATGCAAAAACTCACTGAAGGAGAGTAAGCAGAAATATGCTTCGCCTGTTTCTATTATTTTCCCTGCTTTTTAGCTTTTCTGCTATTGCGGCAGATAACACAAAGACCCTGCAACGTGCCGACCGATTTCTCAAAAGTAACAATAAAAGTGAGATATTCCGCGCCTATAATGATTATAAAAACCTTTATCTTACTGCTGTCATAAACAATGACAAACGCCTTCGTTACCGCTCACTCGAAGGGATAGTAAGTTCGGGAAAACGTCTGCATATCGACGTGACGAGATATGATAAAGAGCTTTCAAGACTGAGACCAAAGAGTAAGCCTTTGGCTAAAAAGAGTGTCAAGAAACACACAGAGAAGAAAGTCACGGTAAGTAAGCGCTATATGCTTCGCTCTGTCAGCTGGAAAGATGGACGTCTGATCCTTAGACTGGATAAATCACTTCCATCCAAACAGCTCAACTACTTCAAGCTTTATGATAAGAAGCGGAAGAAGTACCGTTACGTCTTTGATATGCATGATTCGCAGCTCGATAAGAACTACAAGCTTCATCATGCAAACATCCAGCGTATCACACTGGCGCAGTTTCGGCCAAACACGCTTCGTCTGGTCATCGAGCACAATAAAGAGTTAAAGATCCGTTTTAAGCTCGATAGAAATGCACTTGTCATCAACCCTGGTGTGAAGAGGCCAGTAGAGAAGACAAGGCCGGTAAAGATAGTCACGCCTCCTGTCGTACACGACCGTATGATGGCTAAGACTATTGTCTTGGACCCAGGGCATGGGGGAAGAGACGGTGGTGCTGTCGGTTACAGAAAGTATCGTGAGAAGATGGTGGTCTTGCAGATCGGTAGAGAGGTCGCCAGATTGTTGAAAAAAGAGGGGCACAAAGTCTATATGACCCGAACAGATGACACTGCTGTCAAATTGCAAAAACGTACGCAGTTCGCGAACCTTAAAAAAGCAGACATCTTTATCTCGATCCATGCGAATGCAGTCCCAAAACGTAATGCCCATAAAGTATCAGGGATAGAGACCTATTTTCTCTCAAATAACACTGACTCAGGAAGTGAACGGGCAAAACGAGTCGCGAAGATGGAGAACTCAAAAGATCTCAAAGATGTCAACTTCTATGGACAGACGGATTTTATCAACATACTAAACCGTGAGAAGATCAAAAGATCTGAACGGCTTGCCCATGACCTGCAGAGAAACATTTTGGCAACACTGAAAAAAAGCTATAAAGGTGTGAAAGACACGGGTGTACGAGAAGGACCGTTTTGGGTACTTGTCGGGGCTCAGATGCCGTCTGTTCTTATCGAGGTAGGTTTTATCACGCATCCTACAGAAGCTATAAGGTTAGGTAAAAGTTCTTATCAGAAAAAGATGGCGGAGGGGATAGTACAGGGGATCGAGCAGTATTTCCTGAAGAACCCGTAGTCTTAAGCTCTTTTGGGAAACGGAGAGTCTTAGGAGTGCTCACCCTTGGCCCTCTCTACTATGACTCCCGCACTGCGGGAGGCAAAGCCTTCCGATCTCAAGCCTTATAGGGCGATCATGACTCCATTGCCCCTCCAGCTGACCTTATGAGTCAATGATCGCTTATAGGCATCCGAAGAACTTTGCAGCTTCCTCTTAATCATCAGTGAACTCACCTGCCGGATAGACGTTGGTATCGCTCAGTGCCTTCTCGACACGCTCTTTACAGTAGTCAAAGGCAGTGGTGCGCGAACACTCTCTATCGGTGATATATCCCAGGCCACTGAACTGGTAGTTGTCACCTTCGTGCTCTATACAGAAGAGGATACCCTCACACTTCTCTTCGATCACATCGACGATATCACGGTAGAGTACACCGAACTCAGTCGCCTGCCAACCGATCTCTTCCAACCCGTCATCGGAAAACTTGTCTATACCATCACCGGTAGTATCGTCATAATCACAGTTAGCCATGTTGAGAGGGATAAGGTCCTGCCATGCGGTCCCAGCTTTTATCAGTACCCGATCATCATCTTCGACGATCTTGTATTTGTAACCCATCATCTCAGCGAGTGTCTGTGGTTTTGTCGGCATCATAGCCGAAGTCGGCTGTGGTGTCATCTGCCCCTGATAGATAAAGATATCTGTCGCTGCATAGGGTTCATGGAGCACACGTCCGTCATGTGTGATGGCGAACCGTTTGGTGCTGTTGAGGGCTTGCATGAGGGCTACTCTATCTACGATGATTATCTCTTTTACAATATTGAATTTCTTCATCTCTCTACTTTTCTATAAATATTTATCTGGCAATTGTAGCACTACAATGTTCATCTTTACTAAATCTACCTGAATGATCACTGCTGCTAAGCATAACGTAATCTATTCTTTTGTTTATCTTCGGTATAATGCGCGAAATTTTTTAAGCCGGGCAAGGCTTATACAGAAGGTACGTTCTCATGGCATTGAATGTTTATTATGACAAAGATTGTAATATCGATCTGATCAAAAGTAAAAAAGTCGCAATGATCGGTTTTGGTTCTCAGGGACACGCACACGCAGAAAACCTGCGTGATAGTGGCGTAGAAGTCATCGTAGGTCTTCGCAAGAGTGGTTCAAGTTGGGCTAAAGCTGAGGCAAAAGGCTTTAGCGTGATGACAGTAGCTGAGGCATCTGCAGCAGCAGATGTCGTAATGATCTTGCTTCCTGATGAGAATCAGTCTGAGATCTATGCTGATGAGATCGCACCAAACCTTAAAGATGGTGCTACTATCGCATTCGGTCACGGTTTTAACATCCATTACGGACGTGTTCACCCAGCTGAGACTATCAACACGATGATGGTAGCGCCTAAAGCTCCAGGACATACGGTACGTTCTGAGTTTGTAAAGGGCGGTGGTATTCCTGACCTTATCGCAATAGAGAGTGACCCAAGCGGATCGACTAAAGAGCTTGCTCTCTCTTATGCTTCAGCTATCGGTGGTGGTCGTACAGGTATTATTGAGACTACGTTCAAAGATGAGACTGAGACTGACCTTTTCGGAGAGCAGGCTGTACTTTGTGGTGGTATCACATCACTTATCCAGGCTGGTTTTGAGACATTGACAGAAGCAGGTTATCCTGAAGAGATGGCTTACTTCGAGTGTCTGCATGAGACAAAACTTATCGTTGACCTGATCTTTGAAGGCGGTATCGCAGATATGCGTTACTCTATCTCTAACACGGCTGAGTATGGCGATATGGTCTCTGGACCACGTGTCATCGGCGAAGAGTCTAAGAAAGCGATGAAAGATATCCTTACTGAGATCCAAAACGGTCAGTTTGCCAAAGACTTCATCCTTGAAGGTCAGTCAGGTTACCCTCGTATGAATGCTGAGCGTCGTAATCTTGCTGACAGCGGCATCGAGAAGACTGGTGAGCGTCTTCGTGAGATGATGCCTTGGATCAAGGCTAATAAGATCGTCGATCTTGACAAAAACTAGGACATCTTCCTAGGCACTTTCTATAGCATGTGTACATCATGGTCCAGTTGGATCGATGTGCCTTGCTCTTCATCACGACCCCATTATATTATTCTTAGCTATTGACAGATCGATATCACGACCTGCTTTTATGAGGTCTGTATTTGCTATACTACCAAAACATAAACAAATCAGAGAAGAGAGATGATCGAGACACTTACTACGCCTGAGATAGAGTACCTTTTAGAGAACGTCGAATACCATGATATCATCACCTATTGTGCTGTCCATAAAGATACGATCGAGCACTTCACAAGAGTGCTCTCCAAACAAGAGCGCGATCGTTTTCTGACGGCGTTGAGTGAACGGACCCAGTATGACGCAGATGCTTATGATACTGCGCGTAAAGAGATGGTCCGTGCCGTCTACCATCTACGGCGCGGCATGATCAGTGAGGCTGATCGCATGGAGCTACTCCAGCCCTTCTTCCCTGACATGACACAGCGTTATTCGGTTCTTTTGGATGAGAACATCCCTGAACCTGACGCAATGACATTTGAGAGGCTACTTGCCAATATAGAGCTGTTCTATGATAGTGGAGTGATGCGGATATTTGATGATTGGGAGGCCTGTACCTATCTCGACAGAGCGTATCTTAAGCGCTATGCCGCCGATGTCAAAGGACGTGACGCTTTTAGATGTCTCTACATCAATG
>JAUWRZ010000051.1 GCA_030610325.1 Sulfurimonadaceae bacterium
AAAATAGTTTCTAGAAGTTCCAAAATACCTTAACACTGAGCTAACACTCACTCCGTTATTATTCATCATACAAATACGAATAATAAGGAACTATCATGAAAGAGAATAGACGCGAGTTTTTATCCAATGTCATCAAAACTGCCGGCATCGCTGCCGGTGTAGGTCTACTGGGTGCGACAACACTCCATGCAAAAGGTGGAAAAGGGAAAAAGGGAAAAGGAAAGGAAGAGGATGTCACTGAACTATCTGACCATCTAAAAGAGGAGATCTTCTATATCTACCAAGAGGAGAAAGTCGCCAGAGATGTCTACATCACACTGGGTGAGCTCTATCCGGATGAGAACACCTTTGCCATGATCCAACTCTCTGAGCAGAAGCACATCGATGCTGTTGCCAGACTTTGTGATACTTATGACATCTACACCCTAAACGTCGATCTCAGTGAGAGTGGTGTCGGGATCTTTGAACTAAAAAAACTGCAAGAACTCTATACCGTCCTTGTCGAACAAGGGAGAATCGGACTGAAAGAAGCTCTATATGTCGGTAGAGATATAGAGGTCCTTGATATCAACGATATAGAGGCTGCTAAAGAGGGTATGCCAGAAGATGTCGTCAGTGTCTTTGACAACCTTCTCAAAGGAAGCCAAAACCATCTCGAAGCATTTGAAAGAGCCATCGAGAGAGCAAAAAGCTAGTATTTAGCTTAAGATGCCAAACGATATCTCCCGTTAAATATCATGCTGGGAGCATGGTATTAGGGAGTAAGATGACATCAATAGATGCAGCAGGCCCTCGCACTGTTTGCATTCTATGCTTTGAAATGGCATAGAACAGACCTGCTCTTGGGTTACTCGCCTCAAACTTTTGTCATCTTATACCTTTTCGCTTAAATCACTAGCCCCTTGAAAGGGGCCAGTAGTACCTCTATCTTTCACATATCTGACCTTAAGATATATTTGACCTATCGATGACCAAACTCCAGTCTCACCTTTGTACCGACACCCTTCTGCGAATCAAAACTGATACCCAGACCCATCGACTGTGAGAGCCTCTGTACGATATGCATGCCAATACCATGTCCTTGACTATGTTCACTGTATAACCGTTCAAACACCTTCTCGGGATGCCTCATCCCGATACCATTGTCCTTTATCTCCAGCGTGTTCTTCTCCAGCACTATTTCGACCATGGGGTCACTCTCACTGCTGTATTTGCATGCGTTTGCCAGTAGGTTTCCCAAGATCTGCTCAAATGTCTGTCTATCGATCTTCTGGACACTCTCCTTTGGAAGCTCCAGCTTAAAGAGTATGTCAGGGTAAAGCTCTTTAAACTGTTCACTCACATCAATGACGATACTCACGATATTCTGCTTTATCGATTCGACTTTATGCTCGTTCAACAAGATCGAGAGATTCTTGTAGAGTGAGAGTATCTCATTAGTCGAGGACTCTATACGCTCGATGCGTTTGGCATCATTGGCGCCACTTTTTGTACGTAGAAGTCTGGCATTGAGCAGTATTGAAGTCGCGGGGGTATTGAGATCATGGACCAGGTCTTTTAGAAAGACATCCAGGTTACGTATCATCATCTTTAATGGTCGAACAGCCTTTAGTGCCAGGATCCAGGAGAGGAAGGAGAAAAGTCCCAAGAGGAGCAGGACTGTCGTTGAGATCTTAATAAGCAGTGCTTCACGGATCTCATCATAAGGGTCTGTACGTTTTTTGATGACCAGAAACTCATTTGGCCTTTGTGTAGGTGCTTCATAGATGAAAGACCCGCCCTCTCTTCGCATGACACTCTTCTCATACCAGGGCCTGTACTGACTTTTAATATCGAAACTAAAGTGCAGCTCAGCATAACTGTTACCCGTATATTGTTGCATCTTCGCATAGTGCAATATAGAATCATGTTCATGTGAGAGTGAGACCGCTTTTTGCTCATGAAAATAGAAAGTACCTGCACTGATGATCAAGATGGCGACACTTCCGAAATAGATCCAGAAGAAGTGCAGTAACGAGTGGTTCTTATAGGGCATTGAGCTTATACCCTACTCCACGGATGTTCTCGATGGCAATGCCCATCTTTTTGAGTTTACTCACATGCACACGAAAAGCATTACCACTTGCTTCCTCATCAGGAGCAAGCTCATAGAGCATATCCTCTTTGCGTACTACCTGTCCAGGCGGTTTGATAAGCATGGTCAAGATCCTATGCTCATAGGGTGTAAGACTAAGGCCCACACCTTCGAGTGTGAACTTCTCTCGCTGAAGGTCCAGGACCAGACCTCCGCAACGTACCTCTTTGGAGTGACTGGCGAATGAACGCTCTATAGCCACACGGATACGGATCAGCAGCTCATCCATATCAAAGGGTTTACGGATATAATCATCCGCACCCACATCAAAGCCTCTTTTTAAAGAGTTTACATCCACTAAGGCGGTGACAAAGATAGCCGGAGTCTCATCACCACTCTCACGCAGACTCTTAAGCAGCTCAAAACCATTGATGAACGGGACATTGACATCAAGCAGTAGCAGGTCAAAATGTGAGACGAAGGTACTGTCAAGTGCTGCTTCACCATCTTTTACCCACTCGACATCATACTCCTCACCCTCAAGCAGATCACAGATCGTCTCACCTAAGACCTTATCGTCTTCGACTAAAAGAAGCTTCATCGTTTACGATTCAGATATTTGATAGCATCAGGATTGACCGGGTCAAGGATGATGACATCCGTATAGACACCTTCAGCCAGGACATCCTGCTTTTTATGGATATAGATCTGGGCCAGACTGGTAAGAAAAAAGACATCGGTAGGGTAATACGCCAGCATCTTGTAGATGACTTTCAAAGAGGGGTCATATTCGCCCGTAGTGTTCAAGGAGGTGACAAGATAACGATTTGCATAATAGTTATAAAGATCGCTTTGCAAGATATCATAGATCATCCGTTTTGCATCATCATGCCTACTCTGCGCCTGATAGACCTCGATCAGTCCAAGCTTGGCTTCTGAAGAGGTCGGGACGATAGTGATGGCTGCCTGGTAGTGCTTGATAGCATTGGAATAGTTCCTGTTTAGATAGAAGAGCCAACCTAAGCGAAAGTTTGGAGTATAGACCTTGGGATAACGGTCATAGACCACCTTGATCGCTTTGATCGCATCAGGATAGTTCTCCATCTTCTCATAATTGTACGAATCATAATAGGCCTTTTGGACAAACTCTTCGTACGACCAAAGTGTGACAGCAAAAAATAATACAAGAATAATACGCATCATACCTCCTATTAAAAACGATGGTTGAGAAAGCCGCTCAACGCAGTCGATGAAGCCTTGGAAAAGTCCGGCTCTTTAAAACTCTCATAGCCATATTGGACTTTAAGACCCGAGCGGTCTGAGAAGGCATAATGTACAGAAAGCTCAGCGCCTCCTCTATGTTCTTCGTTAAGATTGTACATCACAAAACCCTCATTTCTCATAGCAAACACCTGTTTACCCGCCCAACCGCCTACAGTCGTCGTCCATTTACCATTAAAGTTCTTCAATGAGATAGCAGCGGAGTGATAACTGTCACGTAGTTGAGCGAGACCCTCGTTCTCAGGTCTTATATAATCATAGGACAACTTGGCATAAAAGCTGCCGATACTACTGTAGTACTGACCAAATGTAAACCCTATGCTTGGTACTATCTGTATGACATCCAACCCTTTCGTCGCCTGATCATCAGAGAGGTAGTCATCATAAGTACTATAGTAACCATCTACCCCCATATCGAAAGCATAACCCTCAAAATATTTTATACCTGCGAAGAGACTGTAGGCTCCATCAGAAAGTATATCGTTACTGTCGATATAGTGTCCACCAAGACGAACACTATAGCTACTGCTCAGATAGTGCGTCCAGATGAGGGTGAAATCATTTTGCTTCAGAGCCAACGTATCCACATCGATATAATCGACCTCGGTACGCTCATAAGCGAACTCCAGTCGGTCTTCTACCAAACTCTTCTGAAAGTAAGCTCCGGCAAACCAGCCATTGTCTTTAGATGAATCACTATACTCAAGGGCCCCGCCATAAAGGACTATGTCACTTTGCGCATGGACGACTACTGCAGTCATAAGCCAAACTGTCGTTATTATCACCTTCATCGTCTCATCCTTATGATATGCTCTTGTACTTCGATATAGTCAATACCATTACTCTGATCAAGCCCAACGGCTACCTTCTGCTCGGGATGACTGAAGAGCACACCTTCGATCCTCTGTTCATCCTTAAACTGCCACTTCCCTTTTGTGATATAGGCTCTGGGAAAGGCTATGGCCCCTATAGACAATAGGTAGGTCAGGTGTGTTCTCAGTGCATAGCGCGCCGGAAGATAATCGTTCCAGGTAAGTCCTTTTCTATAGACCAAAGGAATACGCGGGATGGCTATATAGATCTTTTGCAGCCAGGACTCATCTTTGCCCTCATAATCATACAGGTAGAACATCCCCGCCTCTTTGGCAAGATGCAGACGGTTCCCTTTTTGATCCTCAAAATAGAACCGGCCACTAAAACGGTTCATCTTTACCTTCAGCTCAAAAGTGTCAATGATCTTCTCACCATGATACACATCATAACTGTATCTGCTGTCCAAGGTAAAACTCAGTCGCTTATCCAGAGACTTGTCATTGAAATAGGATTCGACCTCTCTCTTCTCAGGCGGGTCATCATAGAACTGTACATGATCGTCTTCAATATAACTGACAAACTGAAAAGGCAGAGTCTTACTGCCAAGCAGCACACTCTCTTGCACCTGTATATGGATATGTGGCTGCGGCGAGTAACCACTGTTCCCACAAAGCCCCAGTATCTGCCCGGCTTCCACATAGTCACCCTTTTTGACTTTTATTGAAGCCCTCGCAAGATGTGAGATCTCGATGAAATGCCCAAGCTGACTCTGGATGATGATGTAGTTCCCCCAGTTCTCTATGGTGTTCACATGACCTATGAGGTTATCCTCAACACTATCTTTAAGATCAAGCACATAGCCCGACACCGGGGATAGTACCGGCTTTTTATAAGCAAAATAGTCTTCAAGATGATTCCCCTCACCTTTAAAGCTCTCCCCATCTTTCATGATGACAAAATCATAAGCATAACGCCACTCTCCCTGATGGGTCCACTCTCCATCAAAGGCCTGATAGACACTCCACTTTCCCGAAAATGGTAAAAAGAGGTTGATATCACCAAGTCTGAAACGAAAGAAAGAGAGGATATAAGAGCGCAATGTCAACTCAGGTGTCTTTTTGATGTCATACGCGAACTCCCGGAAGCGAACACTTTGCAAGACGAAGAGAAAGGAGATGACTATGACATTAAAAGGAAGCGTAAAGACAGGGATCTTGTAGATGGCCCAAAACGATGCGGAGGCATCGATGAAGAGCACACTCATCGCCACTCCGATCATAGCGATCAGGATACTTCTGATCGAGGGTACCAGGAAGATCGCACCCAAAGCGATCGCGATCAGGATGTAGTTAAAGGTATAGGGGTTCGAAAGTGCCAAATGCCAAGAACCCAGCATCATACTATGGACAAATACTCCCACATAAAAACCGGCTATAGAGAGTAGGAACATGATACGTGAATAGCTTAAGATACCTATGACAAAGAGCAGGCCAACACCACTATAGGGCAGGAACAAGATCGTACCCATCGCTTTAAGATACATACTCAATATGACAGGCAAGAAGGTGAGATCGACAAAGGCCGGTTTGATGTAAAGTGCCTGTGTATACAAAGAGGTATAGTTAAGCGATGCCAGATAGATCAGGGTACTCACAAGGGTAAAAGGGAGCGAAAGGATAGGAATAGAGGCTTTTAAGAAGAGATGATAGAGCACAATGGTCAGCAAAAAAGTAAAGATCGCTGCCATCATGATGAGCAGAGCCGATACTGCTGTCACCTCAAAGATATAGCCTATTGACATCCCGACGAGCAAGGGATTATAGATGTAAAATCCGTTTTGCAGGAACTCCACCTCCATGCGGATGAAGTAGGCAAAAGCAAGTACCGTAAAGACGGCGATCAGACCAGAGAGTGTGGTGTTGACATTAATAAAGGAGATCAGCAGCAGAGCCAGTCCATAACGGGGGTTCTGTAGAAAAAGTATCTCCGCGTAGGAGGAGATGACTGCCGTGAAGTACGACTTCATCGTCGCACTATTCATGTTGAAGGTACTCTGGCAACCGCTCTCTGGCTTCGACATCATGAAGCTCTTCTGTCTCACGTATCAGATGGGTCTGACCCTGCATATCTATCAAGACTACAGAGGGACGGTAACGGATGAACTGCATCCACTGTGTCACACTGTACGCACCGACTGGTGAGATGACCATCTTCGACCCACGTTTGAGACGGGGCAGCATCACACTCTCATCGATCACATCGATGTTCATACACAGGGGACCATTTACCAATGCAGGTTCCATCATACCGTCTTGTCGCTCAGTAAGCTCAAGATCATATTTGAACCAAAAAGCAGTATAGAGAAGGTTCACCCCTGCATCCATGATGTAGTTTCGCCTGCCATCGGGAAGACGTTTGGTACCCGTCATGGTCGTGATAAGATAACCTGCCTCATCGATGAGATGGCGACCGGTCTCAAGATAGAGCCTTGGATAGTTCCCATGCTCTAAGTGCTCATAGAGTGCCGAGGTGATCGCCTCCGCATAATCATCAATACTCGGGACCACGACTTCCGGCGGCTGATAGATCCCTTTCAGGTGTGCTTTCGAAGCAAACCCGCCACCCACATCCAGATAGGTGATGATGTAGTCAGTATGCGCCTCGATCTCTTTCATCAACAGCACCATCTTTGTCGTCTGCATCTTATAGGCATTCGTATCGAGCATAAAGGTCCCGATATGTGAATGCAGACCATTTAGGTCAAGCTTTCCCCCCGCTTCTATACGTCGTACCGCATCCATCGCCTGACCACTTTCGATGTTAAACCCAAACCGGCTCCACTGCGGCTCGATCCCAATATCCATGTTTAGACGAATAGCGACCGGTATCGTCATCCCAAGCTCATCAGCGACCTTCTCAAGATCACTGATCTCATCAAAGGTATCTATGTGGATCTTCGCACCCTCTGAGGCTGCGGTCTTTAAAGAGTCATAAGGTTTATAGGGACCGTTATAGATGATATCTTTACCTTCAATACCAAACTTTCGAGCCTTCTCATACTCAAACTCACTCACCACTTCTGCGATAGCACCCTCTTGATGAAAGACTGAGCAGATGGCCTGAAGATAGTTGGTCTTGTAACTCCATCCAAACTGCACGTTAGGATAACGTGAACTAAAAGCCTCATAAGCTTCTTTGTAAAGCTTACGCATCTTTTGCTCACTAAAGACAAAGAGAGGAGAGCCGTACTCATCACTCAATGCATGGATGTCTACACCATCGATATCCTTACGGATCTTCTGCTGCATGGAGGGCAAGCCAGCCTTACTCATGGAACTCTCTATCTTGATGATCGTCGGACTCTCATATGGCTTCTTACCCACGGCTCTCTCCTTGTGTCGCCAGATGACTCAGGTCTGATACATCGGCTATTGTCTCATAGGTGTAACGTATCATCATCTTGCCTGCAGTATACTCTGATGATCGGTCGACCTCTTTACCTTGGACAAAGTCCACCATCCTCTGCGGCAGGTTGATACCCAGAGCCGTAGCAAAATAGACCCAGGCTGGAAAACGGGGGTTTATCTCGATCATATAGATCCGGTCACCATCGACCATACACTCCAGCTCAAACGGCCCCTTCCATGAGGTCTGTTCGACAAACTTTCCTGCAATAGCCAACAACTGCTTATGCCCGATAGAGACACCGTTCCAGAACTTTCCCAGTGCAGTCGTCGTCATCTTCTTTGCCGCTACCAATCCTAAAGTACCGCCCTCTCCATCACCTACACCGACGACATTAAGCTCTTCACCATGGACAAGTTCCTGGACTAAGATGGGATAACCCCACTCATTGGCGATCTGGGTGAAACGCAAGATCGCATCAGGCAGGTTTTGAACGATGTAGGCTTTATAGTAGTTCCCTTTTACGACTGCAGGGAAGTCAACGATTTTCAGTGCTTTTCTCAGATCATCGATGCTAAAGACCTTATGCGTCTGCGGGTAACTGATGCCAAGCTTCTCTGACACAGCTTCAAGATGCTCTTTTGCACGGAGATCAAACTGTGCCTGTGTCGGTAAAAAACTCTTTATACCATCTTGAGCCAGTTCAGCCTGATACCTGATGTAAAGTGGAAGCTCGGCATCAAGGTTGGGGATGATCATATCCAGGCCGCTTTGCTCTTTGATCTTCTTCAGATGCATAGAGATCGCTTCCCACCCTTTGTTTGGATAAGGGAGTATGTAACTCTTATCGATCACAAAACCCATATAGTTACCGGGATCTTGGATATCATAACTCAGGCCGATCGTGGTGATAGATGCGTCTGAGTCTTTGAGACTGCGTGCCACTCCTATGCCCGGACCAGGGTTATCAGTGTCGTTGATACCGCTTAATGCTATCTTCAACTCTTTTTTGACCATCTCAGTCGACCAGTCTAAACGATTTCAGCTGCTTGATAAAATCCAGGACATCAGTGAGGCTGTCAAGTGCCTCGACATCATACATCTCACTCAACGCCTCAGCGATCTCACGTTCATGTTTACCTGCTTTGAGTGCTTTGATGATCTCTACTGCCGTCGCATTGAGGGTAAAACTCTCACCACTCATAGGATCAAAGGCAAAACCTGTATCGTTGATAGCCATCATCTCTACTCTACTCATCACAACTCCATTAGTGTATTATTGTTATTATATGGCTCATACCATTAATGCAGTGTTAAGGGGTGCTGTTCTCTGCACTCATCTTCAAGCCACTGCGTCAACTCAAGTTCAAACTTCCCTGTCCCCTGACTCCATGCCAAGACAGCGTTCTCGACATCTCCAGGCATCTCCGTCACTCTATAAGTAAACCTTTTCTGAGCAAGAAGAGCCCGGCTGTACTGATCTACCAACACCGCATAGAGTCTTAGCACTGTATCTGCACTGCCATCATCTGCTATCTGCTGCTCCATCTCTTCAAGCCGTACTTCCAGTAACCACTCATCTTTAGCCAGAGACTTATAGGGGATGACACCTTTATATAACTCACTGTCTGTCACAGCCTGTTCGATCAGTTGCTGTAACTGATCCGTTGGTGTCTCTTCCCAGCGAGCTCGCGTGTAGCGGTAGCGTCTGTTATGTCCATCACTGTAGAAGATACTCGTACTTTTGAGCCATTTAGGACTCTGTATCAACGCTACACGGATGACACGCTCACGACACCCCTGTTCAGAAGAGCTCACGACCTCCATTCGTGTGTCCAGATGATAACTCACTGACGGCGGCACCTCTCTCGTCAATGAACAAGCACTAAAGAACAGCATGATCCCAGCCAGTAATAACGCTCTCATCTTCTCTCTCCCGGACCCACCATCGGTGGTCGATGTTCAAACAAAATATCTGAGGGACTCTCACCATAACGGACAAGTATCTGGTTGAGTAAGATCAGGCTCTCTTGCATATCATGCATAGTCATCTCAAATTGACGCATCCCCGGCCCTACATGCTCTTTGACACTGT